>CAXBOL010000291.1:0-6384 GCA_963977295.1 uncultured Opitutaceae bacterium | reverse complement strand
TCCGTCGTATCGTGAAGAGTCAGGTCTATCTCGGACCAAATGTGGCCACCGCCACCAGTCCGAGTCAGGTCCGCATCGATGGCGGCATCAACGTCGACTTCCCCAAGATCGGCGACACCTACGGTATCTGGTATTTCGACAACAACGGTAAGATTGACGCCGGAGTAAAAGGCGAATGGCGCATCATCGAAAATGTCCAGTCTCTCGGCATTTCCAAGTCAACCTTGGAGTCCAAGGCTATCGCGCTGCAAAGCACGTTCCTCTGGGACAACATCGTGGGCATGTGGGCCTGGCGTGAAGACGAACAATCGTCATGGCGCCGGATTCAGGAAGATTCCCCCGTCGGCCCCAGTGGATCCCTAGGGCTCCGCTTGGATGATCCCGGCATTTTGGAGACCGATGGTAACTTCAACCCGGCATTGTGGAACCTCGAGCCAGAGCCTTTCGCAATCGACAAGGATTCGACCATCACTTGGAGCGCCGTGGGTAAATATCCGGAAAAGTGGTTGGGTGATCTGCCCTTCGGTGCGGATCTGCAAGCCCACTACTACGAGGCAGAAAGTTTCCAGCCCTCCGGTGGTCAGGTGAACGTGTTGAATCAGCCTCTCGCCAACCCCTTGGGCCCCACCAAGGAATACGGCGTAACCCTGTCGCTATTCGAAAACCGACTCTCAATCCGTTACAACCACTTCGAAACGGTCAACGCGAACGCCCGCACCAACCTCGGTGGACAATTGGGACAAGTGGTGGCAGGTCGGATGAACTTCTTCCTTACCCGCATTGCGGATGCTGAAGACAGCGGACTGGAACTCTTCCCCAACGCCGCAGACGCGTTGCTCACGACGACGACCTCGCCCAGCAACCGCCAACGCTTGTCCGGCACCGACGCCGACTTGATCGGCGTAAATTCCTACGACGAATACTACGCAAAATTGCTGCAAATCGTGCCGCCGGAAGTTCAAGCCATCTACAACTTCCGCGTAATCCAAAACGCGGACGGCACCCACGACGTGTTCAGTGACAGTCTCGACGGTTCTCTCCAATCTACCCGCGACTTCGTCGCCACCGGACACGAATTGGATATCACGGGTCGCGTGACCAAGAACATCAGCGTCTCGTTGAATGTCGCTCAACAGGAAACCGTGACCTCCAACACCGGTCCGGTTGCCATCCCGTTGGCCAACCAAATCAATCAACGCATCAAGGACCTTGGCTTGTTCGATATTCGTGACTCGCCGTATCAGGTGGAAACCGGCGCGATCGGCGCCAGTCGCTACGCCGCCGTGCTCCGCACCCTCCAGGTGCAAAAGGCTCTCGATAACACCAAGTCTGCCGAGCAACGCGAGTGGCGCGTCAACCTCACGGGCCGCTACGACTTCTCTGAGGGGCGATTCAAGGGCTTGGCTGTCGGTGGTAGCCTTCGCTACCAGAGCGAGATCGCCGCGGGTTACCCGCAGAAAATCGACGAGTTCGGCAATGCCGTGCCCGACGTGCTCAACCCGTGGTTGGGACCGGATGAACTCAACGGAGACATGTTCATCCGCTACCGCCGCAAGATCAGCGACAAGTTGACTTGGAGTGTGCAGCTCAACGCGCGCAACCTCTACCGGGGCAACGGAGACGACGACATTGCCGTCGACTACAACCCCGATGGTCAGGTCGCTCGTATTCGTATCCCCAACGAACAGCAGTTCTTCCTCACCAACACGTTTAGCTTCTAAACGCCGGCGAAGATCAAAACTTCTCGAGCCCGCTTCTTCGGAAGCGGGCTTTTTTTGTCTCCCACCTCCGCCGTCCGCCGACATTAACCAGCGAACGCCCCCAAAAAAGTAGGGGCTTTGCTTGCGAAGCCCGCGTCCCCCTAGCTCCGTCCCCCTCGGCCTCCTCCCCCGACCCACGATCTTCACCTTTCCCGTCCTCGACCTCGACCTCCTCCATCAGTTTTCAGCTTTTAGCTTTCCCTCTTATCCCATCTTAACGCTTGGAGCCCTCACCGGCGGATTCTAATCTGCTCCTTCCGTGATCAGAACGTTCGCCTTCATCCTTAGCTGCAGCCTTTTGTTCGGGCCTCCCACGCTCGCCATCGCATCGACGCCAATCAACCACGAGGCGGGGCAAATCCTCGCCGCACAAAATTGCACCAAATGCCACCAGTTCCCCACGCCCGACCTGCTCACAGTTGGGAATTTTGCCTCACCTACATGGGCTTATTCCTCGGCATCGAAGACTTTTCCGCCCTGAAAGGAAAATCACTCGAAGAACTGGAAATTATTCAGGCGCGTCGCGGATTCTTGGATACCTCCGATCTTCTCCCGCCCACTCCCCAAATCAGCGCCGAAGACTGGCAGGCCCTGCGGCACTACTACCTCAGCCAAGCCCCGACCGATCCTATCGCTCCAATCGCCAAGCCGTCCATCGTCGAAAACACCAGCTGGTTCAGCCCTCAGCCCCACCGCTACCGACAGCCTCAAGCGCTGACGTCATTGGTCAAAATAGACGATCAACGTAACCAGATTCTGATCCACGACGGACTCGCCGAGCAGCTCACCATCCTCGACCGCGACGGTGATCTTATTGAAACCCACGAAGCTCCCGGGGTCTCGCTGGTCGATGCCAGTTTCCGTGGTAACGAGGTCTATTTGTTGAACATCGGTGATCTCTTTGCCGCAAGGATCGGCGAAGGTCACGGCGAGCTCCAAAAAGCCCGTATCACCGGCGGACTCTTCTACGGATTGAGCGTGCTGCTTACCGGACTCCATCGCCCCTGTGACCTAAAACTCGCCGACCTCGATGGCGACGGGATCGAAGACGCCATCATCAGCAATTTTGGGGATTACACGGGCAACCTCGCGCTCCACTACGGCGCGCGCCCTGCCGGCACGTTCACTCCCTCGGCCCAACTCCTCAGCACGGAACCCAATATCGTCGCCACGCAGGTCCATGACTTTAACGGCGATGGCCAACTCGACCTCGCCGTCCTCACCAGTGGCGGCGCGGAAAATTTGAGCATCTTGATTAATCAAGGCAATCGCACGTATGCGCATCATCTTATCTTCGCGCAGCCGCCCACGTTCGGCTACACCCGACTGGAGTTACGCGATTTCAACGGCGACGGGCGCATGGACATCATCACCGCCAACGGCGACAACGGCGATTCCGACCCCTACAATACGTTAAAACGCGATCACGGTATCCGCATTTACCTCAACCAGGGAGATTTGAACTTCACGGAAGCCTACTTCTATCCGATGTATGGTGTCTTCGGACTCGAAATCGAAGACTTTGATCTGGATGGAGACTGGGACATCGCCGCCATCGCCTTCCACCCCGACTTCGCTCCCACTAAACGAGAAAATTTCGTGCTGTTGGAACAGACCTCTCCACTAAATTTCACTCCCCAAACTCACCCCGCAACTTATGCCGGACGTTGGATGAGTCTGGACAGCGGCGACCTCGACGGCGACGGCGATAAGGACCTTGTGCTCGGCGCGGGTTATTCCCCAGTAGGCCTCCGCATCGATCATCCCGACCTGCTCCAAAAAATGATGACCACCGGCCCCGCCCTCCTGATCCTCGAAAACCACACCCGACCCTAGCCGCATCAATCCGCCCAAGAGACCAGAGGCCCCTAATAATAGCGGCTTCGCTCGCCGAAGCCCGCCGCCGGAGCCCTCCTATTTCAGCCTTTCAGCTTTCAGTTCTTCAGCCTTTCGCCGATCTCTCACTCCGCCGCGGCATTCGCAAGCGAAGGCCCTACAATTTACCCATCCGCTATCCGTGGCCGACCTTGCTCCTCATCGTAGGGGCTTCGCTCGCCGAAGTCCGCCGCTGGGGATGCCATACCGCCACCACCCCACGCGGAGACCTTTCGACTTTTGTTCCTCTCTCCGTCCAAAGGGCACCCGTGATCGACACCCCTTCCGGGCACGTCCCTACGGCCGAACCATCTACGCGCTGACGCGCTCCGTCAGACTTTCAGACTTTCGGACTTTCCAGACCTTCAGACCATGAGACTTTCCAGACCTTCAGACTGTCAGACCGCCCCCCCGTCACGCCGTCCTGCTCTTGCGAATGAAGCTTACGATGCCGATTACCGCCAGAAGAGCCAAACCTGCCAAACCAAGGTCACCTGCCAATCCCTTGCCGCTGAGAGCCCAGATGCTGGCAAAACTCGCCGCACCCGTCGCACCTAGCATCAAGATATTCCAGATCCAACGAGCCGCGCCTTTCGGACGATTTTCGCCCAAGGCCGGCTTGCTGTTCATCAATAGTAAAAACACGAAATAGGCGATCGGGAGTAGCGTGGTTGCAATCACGGAGGCCGGAATTGCCAATGCCGCCCGCGATGCACCGGTCCAAATCACTGGAGCAAAGAATCCACTGAGAGCCGGCATCGCTGCGCCGGCCATAAAAACGATCCGGTTGTCGGGCTGTTTGAACAAGGCCGCGATCGCCAATCCGTTCATCAAAATCAAGATAATGATACTCGACCAAGCCATCGAAATCACGCCGATGCCAAAAACCAGATTCGCGCCGGTCTTTCCCAACATGGGAGCCAACGTGGCTGAGAGTTGCGCCGAGTCGCGTGAAGCCAACATCGCCGCCAACCGTCGATCTGCCTCAGGCAACGCGGCCCGGATGAGGGCCTTTTCCTCTAGCGAAGCCGTGGCGAATGCGGCGCCTTCCTTACGAGCTAACATGGCATCGGCCGACGCATCGTAGGCGCGAGCCATGGCCGGGATGACGGCTCCCTCAGCAGTCAGCACGTCATCGGTTTTATTGTAAAACTGACTACCCGCCGCGATCACCAAACAGCTCGTTGCAATCACAAACGGCACAAACAACCCAATGGAAAGATCCACGATTGAAAACTCCCGATGCACCCGGCTCCACCCCCGTCGCAACAGGGAGTAAGGCAGCAAGAAGGTCATATTGATCCCCACCGCCGCTCCCGCCGCCGCGATGATCCGATCCCGTTGTTGTTCCGCCAAAATCCCCCGCCAGAGATCCTCATTAATGCCCGTGGCCGCCGCCGCCGCCGCCAACGCTTCCGTGGGTTCCTTGAGCAAGGAGAGGCGCGGAATGTAACCGCTCAGAATTTCTCCCAAGTGCAACCGGCCTGTCGCGATCAACATTACGACCACCGCCACAAAACTCACGACCACCACCCCCACCATCGCCTTGAGCAGATTCTCAAACAGCCGGATGCCCCGTGCGCCTGTTTCGTAGCACCAGACAATGCCCAACGAGGCCACCGCCAAGATTGCACCGATCACCCACGGCGCACTGGTGCTCCCGCCGAGCGACGGGATCAGATTCTGCATTATCGTGCCGGTTGCCAAAGAAAATTGCGGCACGCAAAATACCACGTTTGCGATGATGGTGGCCAGAATCCAGGCGATCGCCAAAATCGGATTCAGGTGCTTGCTCACCGTCTCTACCGGACGAGCCTCGGTCGAAAGCGTCACGTAGGCGATGGCGGCCAACATGATAATGCCGCACAACATCGCAAAGGGCTGAATCCAGAGCAGATTCTGCCCCGCCAAAATTCCGATAAACAACGCGCCAGCCAAACTTCCGCCACCCAGCGTAATGGCCCCCTGCAGCCAGCCAGGACCGGACATACGAGCGTAAATTGCGAATCGGCCGGGGAGACTGCTCTGCGCAGCTTTGGCCAACAGGGCTTCCTCAGAGGGGGCGGAGGTGGGGTCAGACATGGGGACTTCGAGTAGGGTTAGTTACAGGCGGAAATTTCAACATTGAGACCGGGCGCCGGTTCGCGAGTGAAAACGGCAAAATTATTAGCGGCCTGCCGGTCAAGCTTTGACGCCCACGTTCAGCTTGTTCGTAACAACTAATCTTGCCCCTCTCTTGTCGTCCCAGAATATCGCCCGACACCGCTCCATGGCCGCCCCTCACACTCCTCCTTCCAATTCGGTCACCGTTTTTCACCTCGGTCGCCGTGGCCTGTTGGTGTTGGCACTCGTTTTGGTCGTCCCGTGGCTGGTCGTCGTATGGTTGGCGCTCAACCCTCCGACCGCAAAAAACAACTCACCTCCTGAGTTGCTCCCGATCGCCGCCACGAAACCCTCGGACTCATCCGACCAGAATTCAGATTTGACGATCTCGACCGGCCCCTGGGGGCAACTCGAAGCCAACCGGGTCTTGATCGAACCTCCCTCCAGCCTCCTCAATCTCGCATCCCTCCCGGCCATCGATACGTATTGGTATTTTGATACCACAGAGGTCAAAATTGTGCGTCAGCTGTTCGAATCCGCTGCCCTCGATTCGAGGCAACGCGAGGCACTCCTCAATCAGTCTGCTTGGCGCCTAAAGAGCGATGGCATTGAAGTCCCCATTACGAAGCCACTGGTGCTCTCCCTA
>CAXBOL010000290.1:0-6406 GCA_963977295.1 uncultured Opitutaceae bacterium | reverse complement strand
GATCCAACTGCGCTCGTTTCTCGGTCACTAGCACGTCGCTTGCAGGCAGCTTCGCCATCGCCTTTTTCACCTTTAGCAAAGCCGGAAGACTGGCACCGGGATTCTGCCAATCAAAAGCAGCCAGAATCGCGTCAATTTGCGCGGCGATCTGCGGACCGCCGGCGTAGTTCGCCCAAGCATCAGAGACGCCATCCATCAGATCATGGGTCGCCGGATCGCCCACCAGATGGACAAATCGTTCTTCGGAATTGCCCCGCGTGCCGACCGAGCCAAAGCCTTGGCTGCGATGCTGCGAACGCGAACGCGCGGCAATCTCTCCAAATGACTCTCCGCGCACGGCATTAAAACCGCCCAGCTCCACTGGAATGGAATTTTCTATCACCGTGCCGCCCCAGCTGTAAGCATTCCAAACAACGCGCTTCGGTTGCCACGGAGCCAGATGCCCCAATTCATCGGCAAAGGCGGTGGAATCTCCGGACAACTCAAAGGCCTCCACCGCCATCACGGCCGAAGCCGTGTGATGACCGTGTGTCCCGCCTCGATCGGGCGGGAACCGTGTCACAATGGCATCGGGGCGAAACTGTCGAATTACGCGCACCACATCGGCCAGAACTTCTTGTCGATCCCAGACCGTGAGGGCTTCCTCCGCACTCTTCGAATAGCCAAAGTCATTGGCCCGCGAAAAGAACTGTCGCCCTCCATCGATCCGACGCGCCGCCAGTAATTCCTGCGTGCGGATGACGCCCAACGCATCCCGCAATTCGGGACCAATGAGGTTTTGCCCACCATCGCCTCGAGTCAGCGACAGATACGCCGTGGCGTAGTGTCGACCATTGGCCAAATAAGCGATGAGGCGCGTGTTTTCGTCATCCGGATGCGCCGCCAAATAGAGCACCCGCCCCGTTTCGCGCAGTCGTTGTAACTCCTCCACGATGGACCCGGCACTCGGGTTTGGCATTTCGGCGTGGGCCATGGCACCGAGGAACAGAAGAGGAGTAAACAGTCGCGAAAACGAAAAGGGGCGGAACGAACGCATGATGGTTATTTTAGACGAGTGATCAGCGCTTGGTTGAGACGGGTGTATTCTTCCTTGATCTCACCCTGCTGTTGCTGCGCGAGGGCGAGAGATTTCTTGGCCGCGGCAATCGCACCCGCCTTGTCGCCCAAAGCTTCCAACACCAACCCCTGACGGTAGGTGATCCAAAACGCGTTCGGCTGCTGCTCTGCGGCGATGGCGATCCACTCCGCGGCTTGGGCGAGCTTTTCACCCTTGGCATACAGATACATGGCCGCAGGGAAATACGGTTTCTTTTCGGCATCACTCGCCATGACGGCTTCGATTTGGGGAATCAGAACGTGCTTCGTATCGGCCTCGATCGTGACGGGCACCCGCACCTTGTCCCACGCAATGTTGAGCGTGGCGGCGTCGGCATCGACCGCATCGAGGGAGAGGGTAAACGACTCCACCGGGTCGGATAATTTGATCGGGGTCACTTGCACGCGGGCCGCTTCCTTATCCGGCACGTATCCGTAGGAGCCCCACAACTCAGTGTTGCCCGAGAGGATCACCTCCCATGACTTTTTACCCGGCACGGAATACAGGGCATACGTGCCGGCGGGCACCTCAACACCCCCGAACACGACGGGGCCGCTGAAGGTGATCTTCGAAGACGAATTCGCGCCCGTGCGCCAGATTTGGTCGTATTGGACGAGCTTGCCGAACACCTCACGACCGCGCATAGCGGGCCGGGAATAAACGATTTCCACATCCGTGAGCCCCACGATCTGTTTCACCGTAGCCGCCGGGCTGGGCTCGGGAAATTTAAGGGCGGTTTGAGCGAAACTCGAAGTGGCGAGGAACAACAACGCGGCGATTGATCCCAACAGGAATCGGAGGGGGGGGGATGATTTCATAATATTCGGGGGCAGTTGAGTGGGTGGAGGAAGAAAGGAATCGCACAACAAAGGCACGGGCTCAAATCGAGCAACAGGATTCCGGATGAGGACATTAAGAGTTCAGAAACATGGATTTTAGTCCCTCTTATTCTACCGCAGGCGTCGATTCAGCCAACATCGCATCCAGGGTCGCCTCATCGATGATCGTCACTCCCAGTTTTTCCGCTTTGGCCAACATTGAGCCGGCTTCGGCTCCGGCCAGCACAGAGGTCGTTTTCTTGCTCACACTGACCCTGACTTTACCGTGAGGGACAATTGCAACTACCCCGAAAATCGCTGTTATTCGCTCCCAGTTGCGGAAGACGGGTTGAACCGCATAACCGCAAAAACGTCCAAAGGTTGGCATGACTGCCCGGCACCACGGCAAAGCTTACCTTCCGACCGATTAGGCTTAAATATCGAGCGTTTCAATGGCCGTGGTGATAAAACGGAGCCTGCTCGAACTGCATCACGATCACGCGATTCATGGCTTTTACCGCCAGAGTGTTAATAGCCGCCAGCAACGAGATCACCAAAATAAGGACTTTCCCTGCCCTTCCCAACCGAGGCATCACCGTCGCAACCAGAACCACGAAAACCAGCAGTGCCAAAACTTGCCAAACGACAGTGGCGTTTAAGGACTGGTAATAGGGCCACATTCGTTGGTGGGACCAAACTTGGTATTTAGGTGTAGCCGCCAACAGCACCTGCGAACCAAACGCCCAAACTACTAATACCACCCCAAGTCGAATATGAGAGCTTATCGACGCACCGGTGCTGTCGGTGACCTTGATTCTAGAACCCGCCCACCACACCGCCCCCCCAACGCCAAGCGCACTGATAAAGTCCCAATATTTAAGTCCGTGAACTACGCGATACCACCACTCGCTCGGACCCACCAGCAGGCCAGTTGACGATGCCCGTTCCAACCAAGCTTCCAATCCGGGCAAACCCGACAACGAATAGATGGCGGTGGCAGGTATAATTTGCCATGAGAAATTCACGCTGGCTCCACCATAAACATTGCCAGGGAACAGACCGTATGAGGCGGTCCAAACCCGGAGCCCCCACCAAAATACCAGGTAGGTAATAATCAAAATCCCCAGCAGCGTGTGCAGCTCCGCCATTCGCGGCACGGCCCTCCACCCATAACGAGCCCAACGCACGGCGAAAGGAATGCCCGCAAAGCCTATATTATTCTCATGAATTATTAGGCCTAGGAAGAACACGGTCACCAAGAATTGCCGATTTCGCGAGCTATCCGGTTCCAGCGAAAGGCCTGCCATGACCCATCCGGCACTCCAACCGAAGACGAGAAAAATGGGCGACAAATAGGCATGATAGGAATAGGCAAATGCTAACCCGCCCCAAAGTATCGCCATCAGGACCCAAGCAATACCACCATGGCTAAACCACCGGGCCATAAACCAAGCTGCGCTGATAACCACCGAGGCATAGGCAAGGGTCCGCCAAAAAATGAGCCACACGGCAGACTCCAATGCCAATAAATGCTCCCAAAGATAAAACTTCAAACCGCCATAAAACCGACCAATCGAGTAATCAAAAATTCGATAATCCGTCGCCGTTCCAAAATTATTTAAACCTTCAACATAGAGCTCATCGTCCGCATTGGACACCCGCACCTCACTCGACATCAAAGCTGGTTCCAACGCGAACCAGCAGAGCATTACAGCTACTATCGCCTTCAGCATCCGGGAGCGTTGACTTTCCGAAAAAAATAAGGCGAAGCGGCTCATGGTCAGGATACCGATTAACCGGTGCCCGCCAACATCGCATGCAAGGTCGCCTCGTCGATGATCGCTACGCCCAGTTTTTCCGCTTTGGCCAACTTCGATCCGGCTTCGGCTCCGGCCAGCACATAGGCCGTTTTCTTGCTCACACTCCCACTGACTTTTCCTCCCGCCCCTTCGATTAACGCCGCCGCCTGATCCCGGGTAAGCGTCGGCAAGGTGCCGGTCAAAACGAATGTCATGCCCACAAACTGCGTGCCGCCTCCGTTCGAGGTCGGGGTCGATGGATTCACCCCCGCAGCGATGAGATCGACCACCATCGTGCGATTATAGTCGTCGGCAAAGAAACCCGTAATCGCCGCGGCCATCGTGCCGCCAATACCGCTGATCACCGATTCCTTGTCGCGAATGTAATCCTCCAGCTGGGCGTTGGCCAACGCCGGCAGACTGCCGAAGACGCGGGCCAAGTCTTTGGCCGCCGCCGCTCCCACGTGGGTGATGCCCAACCCATGGATGAAACGCCAAAGCTCGGCTGTTTTACTGGCCTCAATTGCGGCCAGCAAGTTGTCGGTCGATTTGCCCACATTCTTGCCCAACGTCATCAAGTCTTCTCGCTGCAGATGATAGAGATCAGGTAAACGACGCACCCAGCCACGCTCGACCAACTGGTCGACCATCGCTTCGCCAAGTCCTTCGATGTCGAGGCAAGCCCGCGACGCAAAATGCTGCACCCGACGGCGCACCTGCACTGGGCACTCTTTATTGGGACAACGCACCGCCACCTCCCCCTCCAACTGAATCGCCGGAGTCGAACACTCCGGGCACCTATCGGGAAAGACATAGGCCACGCATTCGGGGGTGCGCTTAGACAAATTTACCGCGATCACCGCCGGGATGATTTCTCCCGCCTTCTCCACCGAAACATAATCGCCCACGCGGATATCCTTCCGCGCGATCTCATCGCGATTATGCAACGTTGCCCGTGCCACCGTCGTGCCCGCCAACTGCACCGGCTCTAACTCGGCGACCGGAGTCAGCACTCCCGTGCGGCCAACTTGAATGGCAATCGCATTAAGCCGGGTCTCCGCCCGCTCCGCCTCAAACTTATAGGCCATCGCCCAGCGGGGGGCTTTGCTCGTGGAACCAAGTCGACGCTGCAGCGAGATGTCATCGAGTTTTACCACGGCACCATCGGTCGCATAGGCAAACGAGCCCCGCACGCCATCGAGTTCTTTGATCGACGAAATGACCTCGTCGGCATTGTGCGCAACCCACTGACGTTCGACGGTGGGGAGTCCCCACGCTTTTACCCACGCGTTAAATTGCTGTTGAGAATCGGGCAACGCGGCCACCGGCTCGGTGAATCCGCGACCATAGAGCACGATCTCTAGTTTGCGCTGAGCCACCACCGACGAGTCCAATTGCTTGATCGTGCCGGCCGCCAAATTACGGGGATTTGCATACAGGGGCTGCCCCGCCTCCTCCCGCTCGGCATTGATGCGTTGGAACTCCTCCGTCGTAAGATAAATTTCGCCGCGGATTTCCATGACATCTGGAATCGGCGCCCCATCACCTTCCCGCAGAGTGGTGGGCAACGTGCGAATTGTGCGCACATTGGTGGTGATGTCATCGCCCTCGACTCCATTCCCCCGCGTGACCGCGCGCACCAGTTGTCCCTTTTCGTAGGTCACGCTCACCGCGAGTCCGTCGATCTTGGGCTCGATTACCAGGGAAAACTCGTCTCGCTCCAACTCGCGCCTCAAACGCGCGTGAAACTCCCGCATTTCGTCGTCCGAGTAAGTGTTATCGAGGCTCATCATCCGTTCTCGATGCACGTGGGACTGAAACCCTTCGCTGCGATCGTCACCCACCTTTTGGGTCGGGGACGAGGCCATCGCAAACAGCGGATACTCCGCCTCCAGATCAGCCAATTCCTGCTTTAACCGATCATACTCCCGGTCGGATATCTCCGGCTCGGCCTGCCGGTAATAAAGCTCATCATGGCGCGCAACTTCCGCACGCAGCTCCATCATTCGATCTTCAGCTTCAGTCGGGGTCATTGCGCCGATTCACGCACGACCTGATCAAGGTTGGCAACCGGGCGTGACGATTTTTCCCATAAATTAATCTCCAAAATCTTCCGGTATAACGTCCACCGGCTATACAAGGTCACCGACAGCAACGCCCCCACGGTATCAGCCACCCAATCAGCGAACTCGACCGAGCGGCCCGGAGTCAGACTTTGACGAAACTCGTCCGAAATTCCGTAGAGCGACGCGACTACGATCCCCAACCACCAACGCCGCCGCGGTTGGGTCCGGGCGATCAATGCCCCCAGAAGACCGAAGACCAGGAAGTGTCCAACCTTATCGATTCCGACAATGCCAGGTGCAGCCACCTGACCTCGGCCAGATGCCATAAATACCATGGTGGCCAACAAGATCGGCCATACCCAACTGCCACGTGACTCGATTTGGTTAGCCTCCATCATAATCTCCCCCCCCTCCTTGGTCGGGCCGGGGAGATTCGAACGTGAAACAGTTGTTCTCCAAGGCATTACAAATGAACGGGAAGCGACGGGGCGAAGCTGTGTAACACACGAAATGTCATTTGATCTTCGCATAAAGATTCTTGGCCTCGAAGTGCAATTCAATCGACTTCCGCGCCTCTTCGAAAACTTCAGGACTTTCGTCAGCAGAGTGAATTGCGATGCTCAACCG
>CAXBOL010000289.1:0-6413 GCA_963977295.1 uncultured Opitutaceae bacterium | reverse complement strand
CACGTTGAGCGGCGCATCGTCAGCATAGAGCTCAACCACGAACTTCCCGACCACTGTATCAAACTCCACCAACTTTCCCGCCACCGCCGGAAAAGAAAAATAAGAGGACAAATTGCGCGTCGCCGTCGCACCCGACGGCGCGAGACTGACCGACGGAATCGTCTGATGGGCGACAACCCCGGTGGCAGCGACCGTGATGCTCGATACGTCCCCCCAAACCGGGTCGCCGGCCGAGGCGCTCGTCTGCAGTGCGGCAATCTCGGCCACCATCGGCCGCAACTGGTTCGGACGAGCGACGGTCGCCGCGTCGGCCGAACTCGTGAATCCATCCGGTCCGGTCAGCGGAGCGGATGCGTGCAATGAGACGGTAGTCACGGCATCGCCCCCAACGCGCCCAGACCCGCGCTCCGCCGCGGCAGGGTTGATCGAAACTAGGAGGCCCGCCCCCCACAGTGTCACGCCAGAGATCAAGCGCAGCCCTCTCGACCGAATGTTCACTTTTAGCCAAGTCATCTCAAAAAGTAGAGTTCGCGAACAAGGGCAGACGCTCGAGACGATGGGCCTCATAGGGAACAACGGGGCAACCGAAAGGGAGCGCAAAGGAGGGTTTACAGGAGAATGCACGCAACGCGGGCCCTTGTTGGAGTTTACCCGCTTTTGAGGCCAGCCTTATTGAACACCTTAGGGAATAGTCCTCATACTCCGAGCCCCTCGGAAATCAGAGTTCTGCCAAGGCCAAGACGGGGACGAAACTGCAAACTAGGCTCCGGCCTCAAGGGCTCACTCCATCACCTATCTTCACCGGAGCGCAGGATGTCGGACTTAAAGGGTAAAGTGTCAGACGGCTTCAGGCGCCAATGTAGGAGGGGTTTTATACCCCGACCAATTCGAGTCAGCCATAAGCCTGACGTCGGGGTGTAAAACCCCTCCCACATTCAAGCCATTCCCATCCCGGACTTTTCGCTTTCGTGTGTTTCGAGTGTTTCGTGGCCCCTCCTACCGCCTCCCCCACTCCAACGCCATCGCGAGCGAGCTCGCTCCTACATTTCCCCGTTTCCGATTTTAGTGCCTTTTCGTGTAGTTTAGTGGGCAATAATTCCGCACCTCCTACTTCTTCACTTTGGCGAGGTTCGCATGTTGTCAGGCCATTCACTCCGTCCATCGACGTGGTTAAATAAATCCCTGCCCCGCAGCTCCACTTAACTGCCATCGCGAGCAAGCTCGCTCCTCCGCCCACAAAAAACCGCCCCGTCGGCGAACCGAGGGGCGGTGAAAGTTTAACCTGAATTAATCAGTCGATCAGGCTTCTTGCTCTTCGATCTTGAGCACCTTGTAGCCGCCCTTGGATTTGAAGTAGAGCAGGATAAGCAGGAAGATCACCGCCATGGTCAGCGGGATAAACGAGTCCGCCTTCAACGTTTTGCGGTCGCCCATGCGGTCAGCCGCGACGATGTCTTTTTGTGCCGGAGTTGGCATTTCGGCCGCTTTCGCTTCCGCGAGCTTGGAGCCATCAATCGCGTAAACCTCTTCCAGGAACACAAACTTGGAAGGCGCAGATGCTTTGACGGACTCGTAAGCCACCGGGTTCGAGACTTGCAGCGCTTCAGCGGCGTAACGGTCCTTACTGTAGCCGAGGCCAGGACCACCGAGGAGTCCGGCGGAGAGCATCCCAATACCACCCATGACCGACATCGCCACCGCACCGGAGCGCGGGTAACGGTCGCCCACCACCGCTAACATGGTCGGCCAGAAGAAGGTCTTGCCCACCGCGTAGATGCCGAGCGCGACAAATGCCATAAAGAGAGTCTCCATGGAGCTGGCCATTTGCAGACCCACCACGGCGAGCAACGAGCAGACGAGCAGCAAGGCAATCGGGGAGAGTTTGAGATTCCGCTCAATCCAGTGCGCCGAAAAGCGCATCCCGAACATGATGGCAGAAGTCCAGATGAAGAGGAACTTACCTTGCTCGGAAGAGAAGAGGTTGCCGGTGATGTTTTGAATCCAACCGTCGGTGCCGAGCTCAACCGCGCCAATCAGGGCATGGGTGATGAAGAGCACGAAAAGGAGAATTGATCCCAGCGAGCCCTTCGTGATCACGCCGACCGCGACCAACAGGACACCGGCCACGGCGTAACCGACTCCGGCCGGGAGACCGAGCGCATCCGAGCAAAACAAGGCCACAAGGTAACATACCACCAGGGATCCCAGAATGCCGACATCCTTGAACATTTCACCGAGCTTGGCACCCTTTTCGGAGGCTTCCGATTTCGGAAACTTTTGGCCGAGGAACATGAGGCCATAGGCGACGGTGGGGATGAGATAAAGGGCAAGCTGCACCTTCCAGCTCATCTGCATCTTGTCGTCGAGAATCCAACCGATCGCGGAACCGGCGACCATACCCGCAGGCCAGCTGGCGTGCAGGATGTTGAGGTAGTGGGTGCGATTTTTCGGGTAGAGCGTCGCGACCAGAGGATTGGCGACGGCTTCGAGCGTGCCGTTGGCAAACGCGAAGATGAACATGCCGATGGTCAGCATCTGGTAGGCATTGTCCGGCGTCGTCGCGCCAAAGGAGACAAACGCCGAAATCACGTGGCAGACAAACGCCGCCATCACCAGTTTACCGTAACCGATCTTATCCACGACGACACCACCGATGATGATGCCGAAACAGAAACCGGTGAACCCCGCGCCGCCGATGGCACCGAGCTGAGTGGCGGTGAAGCCGAACTCGGCTCCCCAGTTATCGAAGATTCCGCCGCGAATGGCGAAACCGACGCCAGCGGCAAAGATCGCCCAAAATCCAGCCCACAACAGGCGACTGGCATTGGGGGCGATAGGGGCGGATAGATCGTTGGGACTACTCATAATCGAAGAGGAATGGACTGTTTGGGGTTAAACGGTTCGTCGTAACGCTGAGCGAACTGGCCAGGAGGGAGACCTGAGAGGCAGGATGGTTAGATAACCTTAGTTTCCTAGTCGAGAGAGCTTTTAAGTAAAATTAGCGAAAGACTACCTCCTCGTTGTAAATCGCCGGCAAAGACGGAATACGACGAGAGTTCGGGGGGCCGCATCGATGACCCCACCAAAACATTAGCACCGGCGACGACGTTCTTGCCTGGGATCGTTCCACTAAAATGAATCCCACGGGATCCATTGGCCAACCCGCCCCGGCCCTAGCTCCCCACCTCCGATGCGATGATCCACCAGAGCAAATAGAGAGATTGGCGAATCAAGATAATCTCTTCCTGCTCAACTTTGCGTGCCTGCTGTGTGGGACGGAGCCCTCTCCTCCGCTTCGGATTCACCTAGTCTGGGACCCAACGAGGGTCATCTCCCTCCAAGCCTTTCGAAACTTGATTTCGAGTCGTGACTCGCAACTCCCTCAGCCATGCTGCGCGGATCCGGGCGATCCCGTCTGGTCTCCTGTCCCCACGGCGAGCTCAGAAAACGGTGTTTCTCTGACGCCTTTTCTGATTAAAACTAACCCAATTCAATTAATCACATGGCTAAATCCGTTTTCAATCCCGTCGCCACTGCAGCCACATTTCAATTGCTCGCGAACCAAGCCCCCGCTCCCGCCGGCGGCGTGGCCAGTCGCACGCTTCTGCATACCCAGGGAGGCAAGGCCATGATCTTCAGTTTCGATGCCGGACAAGAACTTTCCGAGCACACGAACCCCAATCACGCCATCCTCTGCGGACTCACTGGCACGATGAACGTCATGGCGGGCGGAGTGACCCACCACATCGGGCCCGGTGACCTACTGCATATGCCACCGCATCTGCCGCACGCCGTCACCACCACCGAAGCCGCCTCTTTTCTTCTACAGTTGCTCGCCCCGGATCCCGCGTCTTGAGTCAAACAGTCGTGCACTTTCTTCACTTTTACGTCTCACCCGGCCACAATTACTTCGGCCACCACGGCAAGCCTCCCGGGGCTCATCCCACCGTTGCAGTCGACTCCCTTGACTGTGTGGCGGGACGCGGACTGCGCGGGGATCGGTTCTTTGATTTCAAAGATGACTATAAGGGCCAAGTGACCTTCTTCGCGTCGGAGGTGTTCGACCAACTCAAGCAACACCTAAATCTCTCCGACGTCTCCCCTTCCGGGCTCCGTCGCAACATCATCACCGCCAGCGTCGATCTCAATACCTTGATCGGCGAGGAATTCGAAGTGCAGGGAGTCCGATTTCTGGGCACTCGGGAGTGCACCCCGTGCTACTGGATGGATCACGCCTACGCCCCCGGCACCGAGAAATTCCTGCAAGGCCGCGGCGGTCTCCGCGCCAAGATCCTCACCAACGGCACCCTCGCACTCTCGACTTTGGCGGCAAGGACCGCATGAAGGGATATTTTTCAGGGACTCCTCTTTTCAACTTCGCGGCCTTCGCGGTTTAATCCTACGAATCCATTGCGCCGAGGCGAAGGGTTCCGCCATCGTCAACACTTCTGGCGGACACAAGATCCTCGCCCCCATTGCCAACCAGATACGCTGCTTTTCTTCACCCATGCTCCTCGCCAAAAAACTGACCGCTGAGCAACGAGCCACCCTCCTCGACATCCTAAAAACTCGCTTCGAACAACACCTGAAGCGTCATCCGAATCTCGCGTGGTCCACCGTAGCCGCCCGACTCACGACCGCCTCCTCTGCCAAGCTCAACTCGTTACACGCCATGGAGGAAACCGGCGGCGAACCCGATGTGGTCGCTCAAGATCCCGCCACCGGCGAATTAATGTTTTTCGATTGCGCTCCTGAGAGTCCCGCTGGTCGCACCAGTCTCTGCTACGATCGCGCCGCGCTAAACTCGCGCAAAGCCCATCAACCCAAAGACAGCGCGATCGATCTGGCCACGGCCATGGGCGTCGAGCTGCTTACCGAAGCACAATATCACGCCCTGCAACGGACGGGCGATTTCGACACCAAGTCATCCAGCTGGCTCCACACGCCGCCCGCCGTCCGCCAATTGGGTGGGGCCATCTTCGGAGATCGACGTTTCGGCCGCGTCTTCATCTACCACAACGGCGCGCAGTCCTACTACGGCGGCCGCGGTTTCCGCAGCGCCCTCCGGGTCTGAACCCTATCGTCGTTTTTTTCGTGCCTCGACGCCATGCCGAAAAGACAGGCTGACTGCCTCCCCCCACCACCGTGTTCACCGCGTGCGACCACGGCTCCAAAATCACCTAAACCCTTTCGTGTCCTTCGTGTGTTTCGTGGTTAAAAAAAATGCGAGCCGACCGTTCGATCAAGAATCGCCGATCAGTCGAACGGCAGTTCCGGTTTGGTGGCAGTCGCCAGCCAGAGCGTGTTCCCGTCGGGATCGGCAAACTTCATTTCGTAGGCCCAAGGGTGATTCTGCGGCGCCTGTAGCACCGCCACTCCCCGGTCCTGCCACTCGGTAAACCAGGTCTCGTCGGACACCCCCATCCACACCCACGCGGCACCCGCCGTCGGGCGCAACGCGTCCAACATGACGCGGCAACCGTCTCGCGATACCGACGCCATTCCCGGCGTCGCAAAGTCTTCCTTGAACCCCAACACATCCGTATAGAACCGAACGCTATCGGCGATGCTTTTGACCGGCAAAACCGGAATGGTGTCGTGGATTTTGGTCATTTCGGTCTGCAGGTCTTTTGGTGACGAAGCGAAGCATCGCAAATGCTCGAAGGCAACGCTCCCGCTTAGTTGATGTCTTCGCCGCGTTTCAACTTTGCGATGTTAGTCTCAATTGCGGGACCGTTGATGGTATCGCCGGCTGGAATGTTCTGCTGCGCCTTGAGCAGCGCGGCCACCGCCGCCGGATAATCGCCCACCGCCGAATACCCGCGAGCCAAGCCGTAATTGACCGGCCACACATCCGGGAATCGTTCCGCGTTATACTTGAAAATCTGCAGCGCCCGCTCGCGTCTCCCGGCATTGATCAAACTGCGGGCATACTGATGAATTTGACCGGGAGTGCCCAAGGGCAACGCTTGGCCCATCACCGTATCTGCTTCATCACTACGCTGGAGTCTGGTGAGGATGGACGCCTGATTGACGAGCGCGCCAAAGGTCGCCCCCTGGCCGATGCGCGGACTGGTCGCCATCTCCGCCCACTGTAGAGCTAAGTTGAGATCGAGGTTGTTTTGTTCCAAATAGCTGGAGGCTGCAATCAGGGCCCGATCATCGAAGCCCAAACCGCCAGTCAGCTTCCGCTTGAGACTCGCCACCACCACCGCATCCGTATCGACGGAAATCCGGAACGGGATCCGTTTTTTCTCCCACCAGAGCGCCAGCGTTGCCTCATTCCTGGTCACATCGGTGAACTCGTAAGTGAGCATCTCGTGCGGGGTCGCGTCTTCCCATTTGGTGGTCATCCGGGCGGCATCATCCGCAGGGTCGTAGAAAAAGCTGCCCCACGCTTCGGCATTACGCGA
>CAXBOL010000288.1:0-6418 GCA_963977295.1 uncultured Opitutaceae bacterium | reverse complement strand
GGAGGGGCGAGACTTTAACTTTGTCGGGGTAGCTGCTGGCGGAGAGAGGGGGATTGGTTGGCCTGACGGGCCAAGTGCGTTGCACCCACCACCGGTGGCGGTGTCCCTTCTCGCTGTGCTCGTCGAACCCTGAGGGTTCTCATCCCCCATGTTTGGGTTCGAAAGTCTCAAGTGATGGAGGGGCGAGACTTTAACTTTGTCGGGGTAGCTGCTGGCGGAGAGAGGGGGATTCGAACCCCCGGAACGGTGTTATCCGTTCAGCGCTTTAGCAAAGCGCCGCTATCGACCACTCAGCCATCTCTCCGGAGCAGGACCGGAAGGCAAATCTACCGAGCTCAAAGTGCAAGGCGAATTGTTCCGGAAATTAGGGATTACTTAGTCCTCGTCGTCTTCGTCCGATGGTCGTTCGAGTTCTTCGCGGCATTCATTCATGACCCGAAGCCAGATTTCACGCAGGTCGAACAAACGGGGGATCGCATTTTGACGATAAGTCTCCATGGCGGAACTGACGTTCGTTTCGGCATTGAGAAGCGCGAAACAGGAATTCAATTCGCGCATGGCTCGCTTTAAGAGGCTGATCGCCATGGCGTAATCGCCAAAATCGAGCGCGGAGATGGCGAACATGGATTGTTGTTCAGCCCGATGAAGCACCGAATGGAAGGTCAAAGCCAAGGTTTGGGGGACTTTGTCGGATTGATCTCCGGTCCGTTCCCAGCCGCGTATGAGCGTTAGAAAAATGCCCTTGGTCGCGATAAATACTGGATTCTTGTGCAGGGTGTAGGGATCCGTTTCCCGGTCACTGCTGACGGAGGGAGGTTCCGCGAATATTTCCATGCTGTTGGCCGGGGGCTCGAAATCGTGATCGCTGCTCCAGTTATCTTCATCCCAACCCATGCGGTGGGCGGCTTCATCCAAACGATCAGAGCGGCCTGCGAGCTGTTCGTAGAATGCAACGTATCGATGGATCATCTCATCCTGCTCCCGCAGGTATTGTTCCCAATCGAACTCGTTCCAAGCCAGCTCTCCGCGGTCGTCCCACTCATTTTCGGATGGACTGTCAGAATCAAAGTTACTCATTCGTAATGCAGGTTGAGAACCTGTCGGGGGAACTTGGCCCTGCGATATTAAAACGCAAATAAAAACCCAGATGATTGAATTTGAGGAATTTTGCGAGTTGCTGAGCCGAGGGTCGAAACCATAACTCAGGACGTGCGCATCGTCCATCATGGCTGAAATTACTCACGAAACGGTCTATTTTTCCGGCCGCGTGCAAGGTGTTGGCTTTCGTTTCAACGTGCGGCAAATTGCTCAAGAGTATGACGTCACGGGATTCGTGCGCAACTGCGTCGATGGACGGGTCGAATTAGAAGTTGAAGGCTCCCCGGGGACGATTCGCGAATTCGTGGCGATGATCGAAGAGCGCATGCACGGTTATGTCCGGCAAATTGAGCGTTCCGCGACGCGACGAACCCCGCAATTTCGTGGATTTGAAATCAGGTAGGTGATGGTAGGCCCGGCTCTGTCCTTCTCTGGAATCTCTAAAGAATACCGTATTGGGTGGCGTGGTTTGCGAGTTCGAGCGTTGGACGATTTTACCTGTGAACTGCCATCGGGGCAAATTCTGGGGCTTTTGGGGGCAAACGGATCGGGGAAAAGCACCGCACTCAAGATTGTGGCGGGGGTGGTGCGCGCGGATCGCGGACTGTGTCGAGTGTTCGGGCACACCGCCGGCACGCGACAGGCGAATCAACTCATCGGTTATCAACCGGAGTTAGGTGGGGTCTATGCACATCTCAGCGGCTTCGAATCGTTGGACTATTGGGGGCGTTTAGCGGGGTTGGACCGCACCACGGCCGCCGAACGAGCCACCGCGATGCTGACCCAACTAGATTTGGAATCCAAGTCGTCGCAGCGGGTGAAGACCTTTTCCAAAGGGATGAAGCAGCGCCTCGCCGTCGGGCAGGCCCTGGTGGCTCGTCCTCAACTCGTGCTGCTCGATGAACCCTTTTCGGGACTCGATCCTTTGGCGATCCGATCCCTATCCGGGCTCCTGCGGGAATTGGCTCAGGGCGGCACCACGATTGTCTTTACCTCTCACCTGCTGACGAAAGTGGAGCAACTTTGCGACCTCATTGGATTAATGCACCGCGGTTCCTTGCTGGTCTGTGACACCGTGGACACCGTAACACGAGGACGGGATGGAACGCGGCGAAGTTTGGATGAAGTCTTTATTGAACTAGTCGGAGCAGGTGGCGCCCCGTCACTGGGAGGAAAATCTCGGTGATGAACGCGACTTTGATAATCATGGGCGCGACGATACGGGAGTTTGTGCGTCAACCGGGAGTTTTGATCCTGTTGGGACTGAGCGCGTTAGCGTCGGGAGGTGGGTGGCTTTGGCGCGACTTCAATTTTGGAATGGATGATACGCGCTTTTTGCTAAGTTTAGGGTGGGGGATCCAGGGGTTCGTGAGCACTGTCTTCGCCGTGGTCGCCGTGGCTCAGACCTACGCCCGAGAGTTCGATCAGGGCACTGCGATGTTATTCCGAACCCGCGCAGTTTCACCGTTCGCAGTAATGGTCGGGAAGGCGGGGGGAGTTTGGGTAATGATTGCCGGATTCATGGTGATTTCCAGCCTTTGGCTAATACTGGTTGTCGTTGGCTCCGGAGGCGATGTCGTCGCGATCGTGATTTTGGCACACCTGGGCTCGAGCCTTGCAAAGCTGGGGCTGGTGATCGCATTCACCACCTGGTTTGCGAGCTATGGTCGGAGCGTGGTATTCGTCGTATTGGCCAGCGGAGGGCTTTTGATCTTGGGTCATTTGCACCCGCTCTTACTCGGAAGTGGAGCTTGGGCCCGAGGCCTCGGCCTATTGCTGCCTGATTTGCATTGGTTCGGTGGACCGGGAGCGTCGGAGATCGTTGAATCTTCGGGTATTGGGGTCACTTTGGCCCGAAAGTGGACCTACGCCGGGGTCTACGGGATCACCTTTTTCTGGCTGGGAACCTTGGCCTGGCGTCGTCGTGAGGATTGATTTCAGGATACTCCGTCCAAGCGTAGCCGTTTGCTCAATTTTGGCGACGGCAGGAATTCTGTTGGATGACGTCAGGGTGAAGGCGGGGAGTGAATCCGTCAGTGGTTCGCGAGATCGTTATCTGTCGCGAGACGCTGCCGTATTGCTGGGCGATTTCCGAGGATTGGCCGCGGATCTGATGTGGGTTAAAGTTTACCGGGAATGGTCACAACGAGACGTGCAGGCAATGCGCGGGACTCTCGACCTGACCGTTAAGTTGGATCCGATGACCGCGGTTTTTTGGCTCAACGGAGCCCGAATGCTAGCCTACGACGTGACGGCGTGGAGGCTGAACGAATTAGAAACAGAGGATGGCGCTAGTTTTTCCCGAGTTAAACAAGAACAGCTTAGCGAGGCCCTTGGATTTTTGAATCGAGGACGGCAAAGCTTACCGGAGGCGTGGGAGCTCGACGTCGAAGCGGCAATCATGCGAATGAATCTCACTCAAGATTGGGCGGGAGCCTTGGCGATCTTGGAAAGTCTGGAGCTGAGAGAGGGAGTTCCCTACTACATCGGAAGAATCAGAGCGGAGATCCTCCTGAAGTTGGACCGAAAGGCCGAAGCTTTGACTTGGCTCAGGAAGTTCGAATCCACGCTCCCCGACGATGATCCGGCGGCGAGAAAAGAAGTCCTGCGGTCGCGCATAGCGGAACTGGAGCACCGGCAGTGATTTGATGCGCGGAAGATGTGCCTTTGACACGCTTCAAAAGGCGCTTTCAATCTTGAGTTTTAACCAGTGCCAAACGACACCATTTTTCTTCTCATCGGACTCGCATTACTTTGGTTGCCCAGAAGTTGGCTTCGCTTGGGAAAGCCGACGGGCACACGCAAGAGAATGCTGAACCGGGATGAAGAGGTGAAACGCCACCGGCAGCCTTCCGATCATTCGCTTTGGATTGGCGAAGAGTTTGGTCGATTCCGCAATTGGGTTGATCTCACTCGAGGATTTGCCGGCGCTTCAGCCGTGGTCCTATTTTTGGCCCCAATCCTCAACGAGCTGATCGCGGTGCAAGGGGCCTCCAACAACAAGTTGATCTTCATCCTTTCGGCGGGAATTTTTTTTGCGGCGATCACGATTCAGATGATTCGCATTGAGGAACGGATGAGTCTGACCCCCCCGGTGTTTTTCATCTTTGGGCTGGCGTTCGCCATCGTCGGTCCAGACGTGGCCCTCCTTGCATTCATTGCGATCTGGGCCATCAACGTGGCCTTGCCCAATCCATCAGTTTTTCTGACCGCGTATGCGACCATAGTTGTGGCCCTGGGCGTGATGTTGAAGAGTGGAAACCTCAATACGATCTTGATGGCGGGTTTGGCGGTCTTTCCTCCGTTCGTGGCCATCCTGTTCCGACGGCGATTGGCCCGCTTCAAAAAACGCCGTAAGATTGTGGTGCGATGAATAAATCCGGCGCGGTGGGGTTCGGCGTGTGGGTTGAGGCGTCGCGTCCCAAGACGCTACCGGCGGCAGTGGCGCCGGTCTTGGTTGCCAGTGCATTGGCTTATCACGACGGCGGATTTCACTTCTGGGCCGCGACGGTCTGTCTGGCGTTCGCCCTCCTGATCCAGATTGGCACAAATTACGCCAACGACTATTTCGACTTTTTAAAGGGTGCGGATACGGAAGAACGGGTGGGCCCACGACGAGCCGTGGCCGCCGGGTTGATCGCGCCAGCTACGATGAAGCGGGCCATGGGGACGGTATTCACCTTGGCGTTCTTGGTTGGCCTCTGGTTGTTGAATTTCGGCGGATGGCCTCTGTTGGTGATTGGTGTGGTTTCGATCCTCAGTGGCATCCTCTACACCGGGGGCCCCTATCCTCTGGCCTACCACGGCTGGGGAGATGTCTTTGTTTTCGTGTTTTTTGGCGTGGTCGCCGTGACGGCCACCTACTTTGTGCAGACTGGCGTGGTTTCGGTGGAGGCCTGGGCACTGGGCGGAGGCATTGGCGGACTGGCCACCAATATTTTGGTGGTGAATAATTATCGTGACGTGGACACCGACCGAAAAGCAGAGAAGCGAACCTTGGTGGTTCGCTGGGGTCGCACGTATGCTCAAATCCAGTTTGCGGCAGCGCACTTGTTGATGCTCGCCGTGATGGGAGGCCTGGCTTGGCGGAACTATTTGCCGATGGTAAGCGCGATCCTTCTCGCCGGTTTCGTCGGCATCGTGGGGGGGATACAGACGGTGAAATTGCGGCAGTCTAAAACAGCGGTGCAGTTAATAGACCTATTGGGTCAAACTGGTCGCCATGCGGCGATGGTTGCGTTGGCGATATCTCTGGGACTGGTCCTGCAGTAGGCCAAAAAAAGACGCCGTTTGCACGGCGTCTGGAACTTTCAAACTTGGTGTGGTCGCGGCGACTCAAAGATGCGCGTTCAACTTATCTTTGAGAGCATCTTTGGAAGTCATACCCACGATCTGTTCGACAACCTTGCCTCCCTTGAAGAGGAGTAAGGTGGGGATGGCTCGGACGCCATACTCTGCCGAAATGGCATCGTTGTCATCGACGTTCACCTTCGCGATTGAAGCTTTGTCGGCGAGCTCGGATGCGAGTTCTTCGAGAATAGGTGCAATCGCTTTACAAGGACCGCACCACGGAGCCCAAAAGTCTACGAGGACCGGCTTGTCACCGCTGATTGCGGTGGAGAAGGAAGAAGAATCGAGGTTGGCGATGTTTGCTGACATAAGGTGGAGGGTTATAGCCTGGAGAAGAGGAGGAGCGCAAAGCCTAAAGCAATAAAAGCGGCTAACCCGGCGAGTGCGGGTTGCCAGACCGGAACAAAAAGAGGCCCGATCGAATCGTCAAATTTCGGCAACGGCGAAACAAAATCGGACCTTCCCAGGGAAGGTTTTTTGGCCGGCGTGGACATCGAGGGCAGCTTCCTATCGTGGAGCGACTTTGTGGACAATTTCCGCCAATTCGCGGTGGTCGACCGTTTCGAGGTGCTTGTCGCGACGCTTCAACTCTTCGAAGGTTTTGAGGGTCGTTTCGGTCATGCGCTCATGGGTTTCTGCAGAACCTCCCACTAACACAAATTTTTCACCGCTGGTAATGCGTTTATGACCGTCGTCGCCGTCGAGGCCTAGGCCAAGTAACCCCGTCCGTTTGGAGGGCTGGGAGGGAGACGAAGAAGAGTCAGAAGTCGAGCTCACGAGGTTAACGTGCTGGGTTGAGGCATCGTTTCAAGCGGGATTTCAATTTCCCGAGCTTCGCATACGATATCTGAAAAGGCCTCATCTTGTTTAATGCGCAATTTATTCATGCGAGTGAGCTCCAATACGGCCAAAAAGGTTGCGACCAAGAAACGGACGGTAATTTGACCGGAAAACAGATCAGAAAATAGGA
>CAXBOL010000287.1:0-6421 GCA_963977295.1 uncultured Opitutaceae bacterium | reverse complement strand
AAAGGGTCGCCTGCCAGGCCGCATCGCTCCGGGCAAACCGCCGGCCCCGCTCGCCGTAACGTTGTTCAAAATAGGGGAAATTTTGCCAGCAGACATCGCCGGCCCGCAACGAAGCCTCGACCTCACGGGCATCGGCCGGAACCGGGTGCCGGCCCGCCTCCGGGTTGATCGACGTGACGAGAAACGTCTTCGACTCGGGCGCAAAGGGATAAAGCCGGTGAAACAGGGCCGAAAGTTCGCCAAAGAACTCCCCGGCGGCAGCGACCACCACGGCTCTCTCCTCTGGGTTGAGCTCCAAGGCATTCATCCCCTGTAGAAACCGGCCCCACTGCGCGGGTCCTTCCGCACCATATCCGTGCAGGTAGGCCAACCCATCCTGTCCTTCCAGCAACAGGGCTCGGGCCACCAGCGGTCGCACCACGTTGGCCCCGAGCATGGAGCCCTCCAGCACATAGAGGTAGCCCAAAAGGGCCAGTGGCTCGTCCAGGGAACGCAGTCGGATATGTTGGTCGATCTTGAGGGCCGCCTCCACCGCTTCCCGGAGGTCCGGCACTGTGCGCGGCTCAAAAAACCGCAAGTCCCTCTGTAGCGCAGACAGTTTGCCCATGTCGTGGCTCCACACCGCGGCAAGTCGGGCGTCACTTCCGCGGCTCAGGATGGGCTCCAGCACCCCGTGAATTACCGCCAGGGCGCGCAGTTGTCCCACATAGGATTCAAGCGGTAATTGGCAGGAAGCCAGGGCCCCAAAATACGGGGCCGTTTGCAATTGGGCATGGGCCGTGAAGGTGGCCGCTTTGATGGTCTCCATCAAGGTTAGGTGCTGGCCGTAGAGTCCTGTAGTCATGGGATAGGTGAGGCTGATGCAGTCACCTGCGTCTGCTAGAACGGGGGTTTGGAATGGTGGGGCACCTTGGGTTTGAACCGGATGGTGAACTGCGCCGGGGCTTCGATCACCAAGTTACCTTGCAGTTGCCGAGTGAGATCGGACACGAGGCGCAGACCGAGCGAATTACTTTGCATGATGTCGAGGTCGGGCGGCAAACCCACACCGTCGTCACTGACCTGCAGTTGGACCTCCCCATCCGCGTTCAGGTTCAGCCCGACTCGCACCATGCCCGAGCGACCCTGCGGAAATCCATACTTGAGGGCATTGGTGAGGAGCTCGTTGACGATCAAGCCGCAGGGGATTGCCTGGTCGATCTCGACCTTGACCGCCGAGAGTTCAAAGCCCAACGCCACCAACTGCGGGGCCACGTTCTGAGCGCGGAAAAACTGCGTGCTCAGATCGCGCAAATAGTTGTCCAAATTGACTCGGGCGAAATCGCCGGAGCGATACAGCGTCTCGTGCAATAGCGCCATCGAGCGGATGCGGCCCTGCATGTCACGCAAAGCGTCCTTGGTCTCGGGGGCCGTGTGCTTGGCGGCTTCCAAACGCAACAAACTGGAAATCACCTGCATGTTGTTCTTCACCCGGTGGTGCACCTCTTTGAGCAACGCCTCTTTTTCGTGGAGGGATTGAGTCAACTCCATTTCCCCCTGCTTTTGGGCAGTGACGTCCTTGTGGGTGCCGATCACGCGCAACGGTTGACCCGCGGGATCACGCTCGACCACCAAACCGCGATCGAGAACCCATTTCCAACTGCCATCCTTACAACTAACCCGGTGTTCGCTCACATAGAGTGGTGTATTTCCACTCAAGTGAGTCTGCAGCACAGTCATGACTCCGGGCAAATCTTCAGGGTGAACGCGGTTACTCCACTCTTTCAAACTAGCTCCGATTTCAGCGTCATTAAAACCGAGCATTTCTTTCCAACGGGGACTAAAGAACACGGTGCCTGCTGGCACATTCCAATCCCAGAGCCCGTCGCCGCTTCCTTCGATCGCAAATCTCCAACGATTTTCGCTTTCTTGTAGCAGGGCCAGAGCTTGCTTGTGCGTGGTGATGTCTTGAAAGGCGCCGCACAGTCTCACCACTTTGCCGTCTTCCAGCACGGGCGCGCCCTGGGCCCGAGCCCAGAAATGCCGACCGTGGACACCGATCAACTCCAACTCAAGGTCCCACGGAGTGCCTTGTTCGATGCACTTCTGCAGCGCGGCTTGGATGATTGGACGAGATTCCGGTGCGTAGAAATTGATCGCCTCCTCCAGGGCGATCTCAGTCCCCGGCTCGACCCCATGTAGGCGACAGGTTTCATCGCTCCAGAACACTCGCTGAGTCTTGAGGTCCAATTCCCACCCTCCGACCTGGGCGATCTGACCGGTGGAGTTGAGCATATCCTGAGTAACCTGCAACTCCCGGGCTTTGGCCAGCAGGCGCTGATTTTGATGACGCTGCCAAAACAATAATAACCCCACCGCAATAAAGACCGCAATGACCGGAAAATAATAGGGCTGCAGGTCCACCAATTTAATCGGTTGTGGTTCAATGGGCCCAATCCACTTGGCGTTGAGTTCTCTAAAGATGCCCCCTTCGCGCACCTCCGCGAGGGCGTCATTAATCCGCTCCAAGGTCACATGGTCGTCGCGGTGCACCGCGATACGGAATTCGTGCACGATGTCGTCCACAAACGCGCGGTGCAGCCCCAGCTCGTCCGGCTGTTCAAACCGCAGTGACCGCAACACCAGCGCAAAATCGCACTCCCCGTCCTGAACCGATTGAAGCATGGTCTGCCACGACTTGAAGATCACAATCTGCGCCCCCCAACCGTGGCGCTCAACCGCGTTGCGTTGCGAAGTCGTGCCGGACAGCATCGCCATTTTTTTACCGGCAAATTGGGCCGTCGCGGTGACCGGTTCGACTCCCGGTTGAGTGTAGGCCACCCCATGCAACGCCGCGTGGGGGATGGAAAACTCCATGGTCTCCCGCCTTTCGGCCAGCAACTGCACATTTGCCAGCGCGTCGAGCTGTCCGGTCTTAAACTTAGCCAAAATATTCGACCAATACTGCGGCACGATTTCAAACTCCACTCGCCCGGTGGCCTGCATCGCCCGTAACAATTCCGGAGTAAACCCCTGCGGCGTCCCATCAGCCTCCACATAGGAAAGTGGCGGGGAGTTAAACTCGATCCCGATGCGAATCTTGGGGATCTCTTGCGCTGATAGGCCCACTGCCTGTGCCATTAAACAGACCGCCACCAAGACCCACCATAAGTGGCGTCCCAAGCTTTGCGATGAGGATAAAGCTGAGGGGTTAGTTTTCATCAGGTGAATGCGAAGAAGGGGTTTCATGGGGACTAAAACGGCCTCGGCTGGGAGCGAAGACTAGGATGCCGCACTGCGGTGTAGTTTGGCTTTAAACGTGATTTCAAAATGCGCCCCATCTCCCGGCACAATTTCGAGCTTACCCTCGAGTTGTCGGACCAAGTCTTGCACGAGCTGCAGTCCCAAAGAGTTGCGGCTCTGCTCAAACAAATCGGCAGGCACCCCACATCGGCGAATTCCATGTTGAGTTTCACTCCCCCGCGAATACCCTCGTTGGATCGTATCGCCTGATTCCCTACATTACGCAGGTAGGCGGCCATATCGACCTCGGCCAGTATGCCGCTGCGATAGATCGTCTCATGCAGAAGGGCCATCGACATGATACGGCCTTTCATGTCCAACAGCACGTCCTTGGTCACTTGGTCCTTGGACCGGCCGGACTCCAGACGCAGTAGACTCGAAATGACCTGTAGATTGTTTTTTACCCGGTGATGCACCTCTTTGATCAGGGCCTCCTTTTCGCGAAGGGATTCGTGCAGTTTCGCTTCGGCCAATTTACGTTCCGTGATGTCCTGCACGATCCCGCCCATGCGGTTGAATCCGCCCGCTACGTCGCGTTCATGTCCGCCGGTGGCCGCGATCCACCGGATCTCCCCGTCCGCCCGCCGGATGCGGCACTCAAAAGTCATATCAGACAGCGTGGCCACCGACTCCTTGAAGCGACGTTCGACCTCCGGTCGGTCTTCCGGCAAAACATGCTCCAGGAACGTTTCGAGGGTCCATTCTGAAACGGGCTCCGGATAGCCAAAAATGCGATCATGCAGTGATGTGCGTCTCGCGCTGTGGTCTTCCAGATTGAGATCCCAAGCCCCGCTCTGGTTCGTTTCCAATGCCAGCCGCAGATGATTCTCGGAATGCCGCATCGCGGCTTCGGCCCGCTTTCGTTCTTCGATCTCCTCTGCCAGTTTGGCCGTTCGATCTTCGACGCGTTGCTCAAGTTGGTCATTGAGCTCGCTCAATTGCTGCTGGGTTTCCAGCAAGCTCCGGTTTTGCCGCACCGCCTGCTCGTAGGTCGCCAGTAACAAATTAAGAATTTGCTGCGGTTCAGAGTGGATCGTGGTGCTCTTCCCCGCAACCACCGTCTCCAAAGGTTGCGGGTTACCGGTCAACACCACGGGATGCGCCAGCAAATACTCCACCCGCGTCAAAAGATGCACCGGATCAAATGGTTTGGTCAAATAGTAGTCTGCATGGGCCACCAGGCCCCGCACGATATCCTCGGGATCCGTCAACGCCGTGAGTAACACCACGGGAATATCCTGCAGATCGGGATCTTCCTTCAGTGCCCGACACAGATCGAATCCGTCCATCTCGGGCATGACCACATCGCTGATAATCAGATCGGGTTTACGCTCCCTCACGGCGGCGAGCGCGAGCACCCCATCGGCCGCCAGGCGGACTTGGTAGCCGTAATCCTCCAATATCGACTCCAGCGCTGCGGCCTGGGTCGGGCTATCCTCCGCAATCAGTAGGTCGACTACCTTTTCCACTCGATGCGGCGGCTCCGACTGAACGCCATGGCTGTGAATCAGCTGACTGAGGGTGTGAATTGAACCCAAGGCCTCCTTCAATTGAATATTCGACTGCTCCAACTCGCGATGTTGCCGTTGCGCCTCCTCATACTGGGCCAACAACAAGTCGAGCATCTGTAACCGACTGGATGCGAGCCGATAGCGCTTTTTGGCGAAGGTGACCTCGATGACCGGCTCGAACCGGTGTTGACGGGCATCATGACGGTCCTGCAGCAGGGTTTCCACCCGATCCACCAACGCCCCATCTGTGGCCGAACCCTTAATCAGGAAACTGTCAGCTCCACAATCCAAGCCGGCGATGATATCGGAAGGATCGTTCAACTCGGTGAGCAAGAGCACGGAAACTCGATCGATCGCAGCGTCGCTCCGAATCTGGCGACACAGCTCATACCCATCCATCTCCGGCATCACGACGTCCGAAATCACGAGTTGCGCGGTATGATTTCGCAGATGGATCAGCGCCGCTGATCCACTTTCCACGACAGTAACGTTATACCCGGCCGCACGGAGGGTCTGGGCAATGACTTCGGATTGGGTCGGGCTATCCTCGACCAAGAGAATTTCAATCGGAGTTGACATGATGATTTAAATTCGGGGTTCCAAGATTCCGTAAGAAGGCGCCTATTTCTCCGGGCGATAACACGTGGTCCACGGCCCCCAGCCGAATGGCCGTGCCCGGCATGCCATGGACTACTGAAGAAGCTTCATTCTGCGCCACCGTGATTCCCCCGGCATCTTTCACCGCTCCCAAGGCATCAGAGCCGTCGGTGCCCATGCCGGTCAGCAATACAGCCACCGCCTCACGACCGAAGGCCGATGCCACCGATCTGAACAGCTGGTCGACCGAAGGACGCACGCCATACTGAGCCGGGGAATCGTCCAAGACCGCTCGGCCCTGAGGGGTGATCCGTAAATGCACTCCACTCGGAGCCAGATAAACGTGTCCCGCCCGTAAAACTTCGTCGTGATGGGCGACTTGCACTGGTAGGCTGATGGCGCGATTCAGCCACTCCGCGAGTCCCGCGATAAACCCATCACAGATGTGCTGGACGATCACCACGGGGAAGGGAAAATCATGGGGCAAGGCGGATAAGATCGTGAGCAGGACGGCCGGCCCGCCAGTGGACGCGCCGATCGCCGCAAGGCGAATGCGGGATGCCCGGGACTGGGTAACTTTCGGTTGGGAAACTTCGGTGGTTACCGATTCCCGCTTAGCCCACCGCTTGACCACCTTCACTCCCGCCATCAGACGCACGGTTTCCACTAATTTTGCCGCACCACGGGCAAACTCCGGGTGCCCGAAACCAACCGGCCGCGCTTCAATCGCGACCGCACCAGCCCCCAAGGCGCGAATCGCCGTGGTCGATTCCAGCACGGTGGAACTGGCACTGACGATTACGATGGGAGTTGCGCGTGTTTCCATGATCCGTTGGGTCGCCTGAAATCCGTCCATCTTGGGCATGTGGATATCCATGGTGATCACGTCGGGCCGACAGTCGCAGACCATGTCGACGGCCTGTTCTCCGTTTTGGGCCACCCCCACGACCTGAAAATCCGGCACCAGGCTCAGGATATGCCTCAGGAGCATCTGCGCGGTGGGCGAATCCTCCACCACCAGAACCCGAATT
>CAXBOL010000286.1:0-6426 GCA_963977295.1 uncultured Opitutaceae bacterium | reverse complement strand
CGGTGACCAACTGCGGTTTTTGGGTTAATCGAGCTACTCCGCCTTCAATCGCACATATTTGTAGCGACGTTTATCTAGGGGACCCGGATTCCAATTTTCGACCCGAGGATCCTGCAGAAACACATGAGTGTAGTGATAAAGCGGCGCGACCGGAGCTTCGCGCATCAAGATCTCGTCCAATTGCTGAAGAAGCATCATCCGCTTGGCCGGATCTGCCTCTCTCATCGAGGCTTCGTGCAGCTGGTCATACTCCGCGCTCCCCCATCCCGTGCGATTATTAGGATTACCCGAAGTCATGATTTCGAGAAACTGATTCGCATCATTGTAGACCGCGACCCAACCCGAACGGGCAATCCCATAGTCTAGGTTAGTCAACGAATCGAGGTAGACTTTCCACTCCTGATTGTAGAGTTGCACATCGAGCCCCAGTTCCCGTTTCCACATCTGCTGCAGTGCCTCGGCGATCGAGCGGTGCCCCTCTGAGGTGTTGTAAAGAAATTCGACCCCCGGAAACCCTTCGCCGCCCGGATACCCCGCTTCGGCCATCAACGTTCGGGCCTTCTCGGGGTCGTATTCAACTAATTCAGCAGGCGTGAATCCCCCTGCGCCGGGCGGGGCAAAACTACCCGCGGGGCTTTGCCCTCCCCTCGAGATTTTATCCACAACGGCTTGCCGATCAATCGTCAGTGACAACGCCCGCCGCACTCGAGCATCGTCGAGCGGAGGCCGGGTCACATTAAACCGGAAGTAATAGGTGCCAAGTTGGGGTTCGATGCGCAACGGTGTGTCGGGCATCGCACGGTAGTTTTCGATCTTAGCCAAGGGCACCTCGTTGGTGAGGTGCAATTGACCACTACGAAACATGCGCTCCTCGGTATCGTAGCTTTCGACGGGGAAGAAGTGGATGGCGTTCAAACCAACCTTGGCCGCATCCCAGTAGTGAGGATTTCGCTCAACCACCAGCACTCGATTTTGTCGCCACTCCGTGAGTTGAAACGGCCCGCTGCTCACCATGTTGCCTTCCCGAGTCCAACTGCTACCGCGCCGGCGCAAGCCCCCGAAAGCTTCGATCGCGTGCACCGGCAAAGGTCGCCAACAGGTGTAGGTGAGTAAACTCAGGAAATAAGGCACCGGATGCCGCAGGCGAATCTCCAGTTGGTGGTCGGTCAACGCGGTGACTCCCACATCGCCAAAATCGGTTGAATCTCCTGCGATGTAGGCCGGTCCTCCTTCTAGGATCTCAAACAAATACGCATACTCCGACCCCAATTGCGGGTTCATGATACGCTCATAAGAACGCACCACATCATCTGCCGTAATCGGTTTACCATCAGACCATTTGGCCGACGAACGGAGTTCGAAAACATAGCGCCGACCATCAGGTGACATAGACCAGGATTCCGCAATTCCCGGTTCGGCGGCACGAGTTTCCGGATTTTCCTCCACCAAGCCCTCGAACAACGCATCAATAATGTGAAATTCCGGCGTGCCAGTCACCACATGAGGATCAAGATCGGGTGGCTCCGCTCCATTGCCAATCAGCAACACGCCTTCCCGAGCAGCCTCGTCGACCGGCCTCTCAGAACGTGTGCAGCTGGTCAAAACCACCACCAAAAGTGGCCCCAGCAACGAAGCCGTGAACCAACGACGAAACAGTTGATTGGTCATCGCGCACATGGTGCCGAAACCGCCCCCCGCGTCACGCTCCGTTTCACGCCACTCTCATAGTCTGTCCCTTACTTACGACATCATCGACTTCCGCCCTTTGAGGTAAATTTTCGGGCTAAACTGCTACCGCTATATCGACAGCGTCATGCAGGTGCTCGTGCCGGTGGCGACCAACTTGCCTCTGGAATCATGGATTTCGCAGTCCAAGAATCCGATCCGCAATCCTCGCTGCACGATACGGGCCGAAGCCGTCAGCTTTCCCAATCTAACCGGACGCATGAAATTCACCTTCAACTCGATGGTCGAAAAATCCTCCGAATCCAAAAGCACCCGCCCGTAAGCCGTCCCCATCGCCGCATCTGCCAGGGCCGAGATAACTCCGCCGTGAACTCTACCCATCGGATTAGCATGCTGCTCTCCCGCTTCGAGGGTAACCACTGTCCGACCATTCAAGTTAGGAGAAACTTCGAAACCAATGAGACGCGAAATGGGTGCACCTGCAAATCGGTCAGGGCTGGGAATCATATTATTATCCGGCATGGCGCCAACAAGAGTAGCCTAGACTGGAAACGCCAGCCGCGAACCCAAATAACGCTGAACCTCACAGCGGAAAACCTAGCCTAATTTGCTCAACTCTATGACCCGCAGTCGAATGTAGATAGCTTTGCACCGAGCCTCTTGTCCATCTGACTCTGCCAGCGCTCGAGCCCACAAGCCCTGCTCGATGTCGCCCGCGGACATTTCAGCCGCCACCGCGTTATAAAAACGTTGATCTACCTTGGGCGCCACAGTGGGTGGCCTAGCCGACTTGGCCGCTGCGATCGCCTTGTTCACCAAGGGAATGCGGCTGCGATAAAACAATCCGAGTCCGCCCTGATAAACACACGTCACTACCGCGACCGTGCCATAGGTTAAAAACACCGTAAGTTTGACCAGCGGTAGAAGCTCTCGGGGATCCAACTGCAGTTCCTGCAACGCGGCCCGCATCTCCGGGGTGAGATTCGCCAAGGCCATTTCGCCGTCAAAACTTCCTAAGCGTGAAACCGCATAAACCAAGATGACAGCCAGCACTGTGAACTGCGAACGCACCAACCACGACATTCCCTTCGGATCCAACGCGGCGAGTCGCCGGTTACCGTGAACTTCCATCATCCCGCCAACAACGACGAGAAGACCAATCCCCACTCCCAGGAAGTCGCCTAAAAGCAACGTCAAGAACGTGCCCAATGCCGCTACGATCACCACACTCCAGCCGTTGAGACGCGAAAACCTGCGGACGCTGGCCAGCGCTTTTTCTGGCGTGAGAGAAGTTGCCTTTGGTTTTGTCACGAAGCCCGCATCATTCCCGTTCTCATCAACCGGCTCAACAACTCATTCCCGTGGAATTTTCAGACTAACCTCAAAACAATCCTCATCCAAACGCGCCTCGTCTGAGTCCGCGCAAGGTGGTGAGCGGCCCCCAATCGGTCACCTCAGGGAGTTTCTTCGGAGAGTTTTCCCGACGGATCCCTGCGGATTCCCGGTATTCGGCCAAATGTTCCTCTACAAATGCCGCCGCTCCTAAAACCGCGCCATCCGAGAAATACCGCACTCGACACCGCAGGATAGCCGCCAAAGGCAGGCGTCCACCCGATGCCATGATTTTATTAAGTTCCTCAGGCTTAATGGACTGAGCGCCGGTTCTGGCCTTCGCCCCGACTCCAAACAGGGTCGTCCGGTAAGAAGCTTGCGCAGTTTCCCACGTTTGATCTTTTCGTCCATACACCACCAACACGATCCCCCGCCGAGCAGACTTGCTACCTGCAACGGCCTCTGCATATCCGCAAAAACGGTAGTCCTTCGGATCCAAAACAAGACCTGCTCGCACCGCGTTTAGGTCAATATAGGCGGCAATCGTGCGCATGACACCGGCTTTGGGTTCGATCAAAACGCTTTTAAACCGCTCGGACCACAACGTGCCGTATCGGTCGTGGGTTCGATTGAACCAAATTGAAAAGCGCTGCTTCAGCAGTTTCATGAACATCGAAACATCCCCCATGAGCGCAAGCTGCCGAGACCTCCACGCCACCGCTTCGGGCCCATTCTCCTCAAGCTGACTCTTGATGACCTCCAACCGGCTGGTCTGATATTTAGTCGGTTTGGGGTAAAGAACATCAAACCGCCTAAGTAACTCTTTATCTGTGATTTTCGCCCGCTTCGGCACCCTCACTAACACATGAAAATGATTAGACAGGATGGCATAGGTAATCACCTCGATCCCGCAGTAATCGGCAATTTTCCAGAGCTGTTTCCGCAAAACCTCTTTGGCCGGGTCATCGAGCAATCGTTCCCCATTCACCGTCCTAGTCATTACATGATAAACCGCCGTCCCTAAATCCGCGTCCACCTTAATCCGAGCCTGCCTCATCCCCTGATACCACATTCAGACTGTTCTTCCGTCAATTCTTTATTAGAGTCTGTCCCTTATAATATAGTGATGACATCGCGGGGTTCTCTGAGGTCAACTCAACTCTGCGCTAAACCTGCGGCGGCGAGCGCCTTGATCATCCGCTTCACGGCTGGTTTTTTCAGCTCTTTCTCCAGTTGCGCTCTTACTGATTCACCGAGATCCGATAACGCTGCTTCACGAGCCCCCTCCGTTAAGAGGTCATCCAATCGCGCCAAACGTTTGGCTACTTTTTTGGCACTGGTCGGACCGAGTCCGGGCAAACCTAAACCGACCAAAACTTTCCAACCCGGCGTGGTCCGACTGGCTTCGATTGCATCCTTCAATCGTTGTGCGGATACCTCCCCGATTCCTGGCACGGTCACCAACTCAGCCTCCGTCAGCCGATACAAGTCACTCGCGTCCTTCACCAATCCCGCCGCCACCAACTTCGAGACCGTGCCTGGTCCCAAACCTGCAATCGCAACTGCGCTCGTCGACGCGAAGTGGGCTACCCTCAACACGACTTGATCAGGACATGAGTCGTTCTCACAGCTCAACGATACACTTCCAGCAATCACATCCAAATCCTCTCCGCACGTTGGACATGACTTGGGCAACCGATACGGAGCACTATCCGTCCCGCGTTTCCCGATTCTCACCCCCACGATGGCCGGCACCACTTGTCCCGCTTTCTCAATTACGATCCAATCGCCCATCCGCAGATCTCGCCGAACCAATTCACCCGCATTGTGCAAACTCGCCCGCGACACCGTGGTTCCGTCCAACTGCACCGGGTCAAATTCCGCCACCGGCGTCAACGCGCCCGTGCGACCTACTTGCCACACGATTCGCCGCAAAGTCGTCTCCTCCCGTGGCGGCGCGAACTTCCGCGCGATCGCCCATCGCGGGGCAGTCGCACCATAACCCAGTCGTTTCTGTGCAGTCACCGAATCCACCTTCAACACGACGCCATCGGTCGGAAACGACTTCGCCTCCTCTCGCACGCGCTTCACTGCACCACCCATCTCTTTCGTATCCGCCAGCCGGACACGCTCGGCCACTCCTACTCCCGGCAACCCACCCTCAACCAACCACGCCTGAAATTGCGTAATCGATGCCGGAGCCGCCGCCGCCGGCACCACCTCACCCCAACCGTGAATCACGAGTGAAAGATTCCGTGCCTTAATTTCCGCCAAATCGTCCAAGTTTAGCGCTCCCGCTGCGACTGATCGCGGATGTCGAAACGCCTCATCTCCCGCTTCAATCCGCTGTGCATTCAGCGATGCAAAGGCGGCGTTCGAAATAAACACTTCGCCCCGCAACTCGATCGATTCAATCGACGGCGAAACCCTTTCCGTCCAAGGATTCCCGCCCTCGACAATCACCTTCATTGCGTCGGTCACATCCTGCCCCAACTCACCGTCACCACGAGTCGTCGCCAACACCATCCGTCCACGCACGATTTTGAGGTTAATCGCGACGCCGTCATACTTCGGCTCGACCACGATCCATTCGTCCTCATCGACCCCCGCTTTTCTCAGTCCGTCGAGAAATTTCATCACGTCCTCGTCACGATAGGCTTTTTCGAGACTCAACATGGGTCGCCCGTGTCGGATCCCTCCTTGCATACTTTCCAAATCACTCCCCACTCGCTCGGTGGACGCCACCTCTGCCGCCGCCTCCAAGTCCCGCAACTCTGCTTTCAATAGATCGTATTCGTAGTCGCTGATCTCCGGTTCGGCCTGCTGAAAATAAAGGGCGTCGTGTCGGGCGACTTCTTGCCGCAACCAGTCCAAACGATCAACGGGCTGCGCGACCAAGAGCGCCGCAAAGATGACGAACAACCAAAACTTCACCCTCCGAGTGAATAAGCTTTATCGGGAAAAGTGGACTTTTTTCGACGCGTATCACCCCGTCGAATTCCGCTCCTCCTCCGCTACGCCAGAGCCGGCGACTTTCGTTCTCCCGTAATCGAAGTTCATCTCGATTAATGTCGCGCCGGCTTCACCACTCGACAGCTTTGCCCCCCTCCAAGGGAGGTCGACTCTCGCGCGCCAAACTCATTCTTTGGCTCAACCTCATCGTGCTCACAGTCGGCACCGGGTGGTATGTGCTGCAGCCGGCTCCTCGCCGTGCGGAAGTTCGCCTGTTGGTGGGGAACGCGTTCGCCGACAATAAGCGCGTCGACCTCCTCGACGTCGCGTGGGACATTTATCAACTCTACTACAGTCCCGATTTCGTCGCGGCCCCTCCGGCGTTTGGCGATCGCACTCACCTCTACGCCGGCGTCCCTCAATTTACCATCGATGGCGAAAACGCGGGACGGTTTC
>CAXBOL010000285.1:0-6449 GCA_963977295.1 uncultured Opitutaceae bacterium | reverse complement strand
TCATGATGATCGCGCTGGTGGCGGAGGCCCTCGTATAATCTATTTCACGATCAGCTTGCCTCGCATGATGGTGAAGTGGCCAGGGAAGGTGCAAAGAAACGGGTATTCGCCCTCCGCCGTCGGCGCCTTAATCTCGATGGTGTCACTCTGGCCAGCCCCCAGCATCTTGGTGTGGGCGATCACGGCCGACTGGTCGTCGGGCAAATAGGTCGGTGCCTTGCTCTGGGCCTTCATCCCGAAGGCGTTGACCTCGGCCGGAGTCGAGGGTTTGAGCAAAACCCAGTTGTGCGACATCACTTGGGCGGGCATCTTGCCCACATTGGTGAGTTTAATGCGCAGGGTCTCGCCGGGTGAGGCGACGATCTCTTTGACGCTGAACTGCATCGCATCGTTGGCCGTGATCGCGATTTCGCGTGAGCCGTCGGCGGCGGGAAGGTTCGCGGTCAGACCGACGAACCCGAGGAAAAGAACAGCTAGAAGTTTGGTTGGTTTTTTCATGGCGGCGCCTACGCTACCATCTCCTGTGCGGGGTCCGCCTTGATTCTGATCAAGCCTCCCCGCATTTTGATCGCAAACGGGAGAAGGTCACTTCGCCGTCCGCAAACCAGCCACTCACTCGCGGGAACGCCTTGATGCGAATCAAGACATCCGCGAGTCCCGCCCGCTTGACTTGTGATCTCTACTCGACGGTTGCCAACCGCACCAGCGCTTCGCTCACCCCGAGCAAACCACCTTGCAGACCCTCTCGCCGGTGCGCGATGGCACCGCCGGCATCAAGCACGGTGATGAGGTTCGAATGGGAAAAATCGCCGCTGGGCTCCTTGCGAAACTGCACGCCCAGCAGCATGGCAAGCGTGCGCACATCGCCGTCCGCACCGCGCATCAGAGTCCAACGGTCGTCTGCGCCCGCCTGCGCGCGAAACGCCTGTAATTTCCCCACGGTGTCCCGCACCGGATCGAAGCTCACCATGATGAACTTCACCTGATCACGCACCGCCGGCGGAAGGGTTTCCTGCACCTTGCGCATATCGTGGGCGAGCATGGGACAAGCGTAGCCACAGCTGGCGAAAAACATCGTGAGCACCACCGGACGACCGGCAAACTCGGCCAGTCGGCGTGGCGCACCGGTATCGTCGATGAACTCGGCATCGAAGTGGTAGATCGACGTATCGGGCAGCTCGGCGGTGGGCGTGGCCGCCGGGGCCACCGCGCAGCAGGAGGCCTGCTCCGCTGCGGCTGCGGCAGGCGGTGCCTCGCAACAGGACGCTGCACGCGTCGCAGCCGGCGTGAGCAGCAACAAAAAGGAGAGGAATATTGACGGAGCTTTCATGCTGAGACGACGCAGCGAAAGCCTAGGTTGGGCACACAATAAGCCGCGCGCAGCGAGCTGCGAAAACCGGCGCGCATGAAGGCGGGGTAATCGGTGTTGTCGCGGGCACCGACCGAACCCGCGCCGCAAAAAAGATTGCGCTCGAGCCCGGTGTCGGCGCGCGACTCCCCGGTGACCAGCGCGGTGTTGAAGTCCTCGACCCACTCCCAGACAAGCCCGAAGAGATCGTGCAGGGCGAGGCGATTGGGCAACCCATCGCCTACGTCGGGCAACGGTCCCCCGCCGGGGCTCGAAAACCACTTGGCCAACACCGCCGCCACCGCCGGATCGGTGCGCGCGTTGTCGGTTTCGATGCCCACCGCCGCCGTCCGCTCCCACTCCGCGATGGTCGGCAGCCGCGCGTCACGGGATTCCGCATACGCCCGGGCCGAGAACCAAGAGACCAGCACAACCGGCGCGTCCGGCGGCGCGCCGGGGCCAAGCTCAAAGTCTCCCGCCCAGTGGGCCAGGTACTGTTCGTCGGCAAAGAGGCGCATCACCCGCGAACGTGCCCACTCAGGGTGCGTTTGCACGAAGGCGAGATACTGCAGGTTGGTTACGGGGTGGACGTCCATCCAGAACCCCGGCACCGGCACGACCTCCGGTTCGTCGCGTGAGCGCAGCAGCGGGGCGAACTCTCCGTCCGGCACCCACACCCTGCCTGACTGCTCGTCGACCGCCCCGGGGACGGACAAAGTGACGAACAATCCAACAAAGAGAAGGCGGAACGGGCTCATGTAAAATCCTCAGTTGGCGGTGCGCACGGCCTTCACCTCGGCGGGGGTGACTTCGTCGCCGCGGTTGCCGAAGCTGTTCATCACAAAGGTGAGCACGTCGGCGACCTGTTCATCGTTGAGGTCCTGCGGCGGCATGGCGCTGTTGTAAGGTTTGTCGTTGACCATGATCGGGCCGGTTAGGCCCTTCAGCACGACGCGGATCGCACGATCCTTGTCGGCCATGAGGTAGTCGGATTCAGCCACCGGCGGAAAGACCCCCGCAATGCCCTGACCATCCTGGCCGTGGCAGGCGAAGCAGGAGGCAAAGTAGATGCGCTTGCCGCGCTCCATCTGGATCTCGGTATCGATCTCGGTGATACGCGGATTGGCCGCGATGACTTCTTCGCGCTCGGCCCGCAGAATCTCTTCGCGTCGAACGGCCGCCGAACCGGCGGCGGATTGTTCACCCAGATAGACCTCGTCGACTTCCTTGCCAGAGTAGACGATGGCGTCAGGCTCGCCGGAGACCTTGAGCATGCCGAGCGCACCCTTGTTGAACGCGCGAAACAGGGAATGGTCCACGAGGATATAGGTTCCGGGCACCTCGACGCGGAAGTCCACCATCGTGGCGCCACCGGCCGGAACGAGGGTGGTCTGCACGTTCTCGTTGGCGATGCTGCCGGCTTCATGGAAGACAAAGATCTCCCCGATCACATGGAAGGAAGAGATTAGGTTGGGGCCGCCGTTGCCGACGAAAAGGCGCACGGTCTGGCCGACCTCAGCCGTAATGGCCTTGTCGCCCACCATGGAACCCACGCCGCCGTTGAAGACCACGTAGTTGGGTCGCTCGTCGAGGGCCTTGGGCATGTCGAAAGTCTGCAGACCCGCCTCGCCGTAATTACCGGTCGTGTAGAACTCCCCCTGCATGACGTAGTATTCCTTGTCGACCGGCGGCAGGCCGCCGGGCGGCTCGACGAGAATGAGACCATACATGCCGCTGGCGACGTGGATGGGAACTGGCGCCGTGGCACAGTGATAGACGTAGAGGCCGGGATTGAGCGCCTGAAAGGAGAACACCGAGGAGTGACCGGGCGCGGTGAACGAGGAGGTCGCCCCGCCCCCGGGTCCCGTCACGGCGTGCAGATCAATGTTGTGCGGAAGTTTCGACGTCGGGTGGTTCGACAGGTGAAACTCGACGAGGTCACCTTGACGCACTCGGATAAAGAGCCCCGGCACCTCGCCGCCAAAGGTCCAGAAGGTGTAATCGACGCCATCAGCGAGTTGCTTGACGACTTCGCGCACTTCGAGATGCACAACGACCCGCGCCTGGTGCTCGCGCGTGATGGGCGGCGGCACGTGCGGTGCGGCGGTGAGCACGGCCTGCTCCTTCGGAAGGCTCGCGGCGAACTCGGCCTTGCGCGCGTCGGGCTGCGCATGGACCTGCTCCTCCGCCGAGAGCGAAGTGAACACGCCCAGCATGAGCGAGGGCAAGATCACCGCTTGGAGCGAACGGCGGAAGAAGGAATACTGAAGGTTTGTCATGAGGAGCTTGGGATTGGTAAATATCGCCGTATCGTCGCAACGGCTCCTCAGGACCTTGATCTGAATCAAGTTCGGCCTGGCTAGTAGAGGAACGGTGCCAACTTAATAGCTCGCACCTTGATCAAGCTCAAGGAATTGTCGAGCCTCGTCCTGTAGCCTTGATCCATGTCCGATGAATCCATCATAGATGTACGCCCCCTGCTCCGCGCGGGACGCGAACCTTACGCCGCCATCCGCGCCCGGATTGACGCACTAAAACCCGGTGACCACTTGACGGTGGTTTCACCATTCCTGCCCTCTCCTCTCATCGAACTGAGCCACTCGTTGGGCCACGACGTCGCGCCATCTCATCGCTCCGACGGATCCTGGACCACGCGCATTTCAAGACCCTGCTGAAAATCGCAGTGCAAGCAGGAGTGGCTCAATTGACAGGGCAAGACAGTCCACTCCGCCTTAAACGCCCGGACCAATGTACCTTGCAGCCATTAGATTGATTCACCGTGAATCCACCCGATGACAAACCGCTCCAATTCGTTACGCCAGATCGCCCTCGGAGCCACCCTGCGCCAATGCCAGTTGTTTTCGGGTCTGAGTGAGGAGGACATCTCACGCGTGGCCGCGTTCGTGCAGCTACGTTCCCTGGCCAAAGACGAATACCTTTTCCGCGAAAATGAACGCGCGATCGGCTTTTACGTTGTGCAACGAGGAGCCATCAACGTGCATCGCGTAAACCCTCAGGGAAAGGAACAGATAATCCACGTGTTTCGCCCCCGTGAGTCCATGGGGGAAGCCGCCCTCGCGAGTCCCATCGGTTACCCTGCGGCCGCCCGCGCCGTCGAGCAAAGCACGGTGCTGCTGGTGCCCAAGTCCGACATCCTCGAATTAATGTCGGAACGTCCCGACCTCGCGATGCGCATGCTCGGCTCAATGAGCCAGCACTTGCGGGTTTTGGTCAGTTTAGTGGACGACCTCACCCTTAAAGACGTCGAAACACGTGTGGCCCATTGGATCATCTGTCATTGCGGCCACTCCGCTCCCCCCTGCCAGGTATCGCTCGGCCGCACCAAACGCGTGCTTGCAGCCGAAATCGGCACGACCGCCGAAACCCTTTCACGCACCTTCGCCCGTTTCCGCGACGCTGGTTGGATCGAAGTCTCCGGAGCCATGTTGACCCTGCATGACGCAGGCGCCTTGAAGCACCTTGTGCGCGAACGCTTGGGTGGGGATTGAGGTTCGCGCGTGCCAGAAAACCTAAAAACTCGGAACCGAATCACAGAGAACTGGCCGCCGCGCCTGACGCTATTCGAACTCTTGAGTTGATTGGTTTTCCTAGAAATTCGGCCCTATTTTTAAGCCGCTGATTGCTCCTTTCCGTTTAAGGGCTCCTCGGGCTCTCGATAGTAGTAATTCAAGAGCCCGCCAAGCCGTTCACTCTTTGCGACGATTCCGTTTTCTCCCTCTTTTCTAGGGATTTGCGCAAACGGAATCAAATTGTCCAGCGACTGATGATTTCGCTCATGGTGGTAGTGTTTCACATACTCCACCACCGCTTTTCTCAGCGATTCTTCGCCAAGGAATATCAATTTATCGAGGCATTCCGTCTTCAGGCTTTTTACAAATCTCTCCGCGTACCCGTTCTGTTTCGGAGTCTGTGGTCGACACTGGATCACTGTGACTCCAGCTTCTTTTAGCGTCCCTCTAAATTCCCATGTGAACAGCGCGTCTCGATCGCAGACAAAGTAGTCGATTCCTCGGAGGAATCCGTCTTCAGAATCCGTTAGATTGCGGGCCACTTGCGCCATCACTTGGCCATTCGTTTGGCAGTTGATCTGTGCGATTTCCACCTCCCTCTTCGCCAGATTCCTGACGAAGAACACATGGTAACGCACCAAACCTGTGGGTAGCGAAAACTCGTAACGGCACCAAATCGGTCAGAGGGAACTCAAAAGTTTACCGATCGCCGCGCTCAACTCGTCAGAATCCCATGATGGTCGCCCTGAGACTGCCATCCGTAGGTCACCGGTCGCCGTGGAATATCATCCACTCATCTTAAACGGCATGAGGGTTCGGCTTCGTTTGCTAAAACGAACGAACTTAGCACGAGGCTGACTTGTAGCTCGGCTGTCAGGCTGTCTGACGCTGGTATCGGTGATGCAATCCGCCGACCTTGGGAAACTCGCAAATCTTGCCCTGCTCAACAGCCTCGACTGGCCTCGAAATTGGACAATCCTGGTCCAATGATCGATGAGTTCTATCATGGTGGTAATATTCCAGGTAATCCCGGATCACCCGACGCAAATGCTGTTCATTCACTACAATCACATGATCCAGACATTCCCGTCTCAGGGTGCCAATCAACCGTTCCACATACGGATTTTGCCAAGGCGACCGCGGAGCGATGAGCTTCTCTTCCATACCTAAACTCGCGACCCGGCGTTGAAATTCTTTACCGTAAATTCCGTCACGATCTCGCAGTAAAAATCGGGGTGCCGTTTCAAATGGAAATGCGTTAACCAGCTCTTGTCCGGTCCAAATTGCCGTCGGTGAATCAGTGACTGAAAAGTGCACAACTCTACGACGGTCGTGAGCCAACACTATGAAGACGTAGAGGATTCGAAACGTAGCGGTCGGCACGGTGAGGAAATCGATCGCAACAATCCCTTTCGCATGACTATGGAGGAATGATCTCCAGGACTGCGAAGGAGGTCTTTCACAACGAGGCCGATACTTCCGGACGGTTGAATCGGACACCTTCAAGCCCAGTTTGGCCAATTCAGCGCGGATCCGTGGACTGCCCCACGTCGGGTTGGCTTCCCACATTC
>CAXBOL010000284.1:0-6450 GCA_963977295.1 uncultured Opitutaceae bacterium | reverse complement strand
CGGCGGAGGGACATGTAGTTGATTTCTCCGACAACAAAATAGTCGTTCAATCCTCCCTTCACTCGGACTACGTCACGTCTAAAGTTGTCTTTCATCGGTGCGCGAATCCGACTGTCACCGTATCGTCGATTATTCGCCTGTATGATAAATGCATGCACGTCGAGTGCAGCCGATTCGATCAATGCTCCAAAGGACTCAATGTCACGGTTCCACTCAGGCACGAAAAGCGCATCCACTTTTCCCTGAAAACGTTCCCGGTTCTGAATGTCTGTGAGTTCGCTACATATCAGTAGGCCGAAGCAAAGGCCTTGGTGTCGATAGACGGGGTGGCGGAGCGAAAGCGGAGACGGAGGGGCCAAAGACTTTCCATAGTGGTTTGTCAAAAGTTCTCGTTCCGGCCAGGCAGGTGCTAGCTTCGGTTGCAAAAGGAAGATCGCGCCTGGGTAACCCGCGAAATTCGTGCGCAACGCGATGAGGGCCTCATTGTGCACGAAGCGGGGATTCGAGTTGTCCCCGCGGTATTCGAGTCCGCCCAATACCGAGACACCCCGAGAAACCATTTTCCAAACCATCGACATAGCCCAGCGTCTTGGTATAGCGAGCTCGGGAAGTAGAACGTAATCCGGCCTGTGTCTTCCCGATACGATTGAATTCAATAGCGCATTATATCTCTGGTAGCGTTCGAGGGTGATCACTGGCTGACCACTGGCCGCCGCTTCCCATTCTCGATTCAACACTTCAAGACTCGTAACGGCAATTTTAGGACGACGGTTTGTGACGTTCGGAACTTGAATTTCGCTATTTCCGTTCGGCCCTTCCGGCGTGTAGATGAGCGCTGTGTCCGAGGGCATCCACGATCCTCGTAGTCCGCGAACGACGGCGCTCAATTCCGCTCCATCCTCAATTAGGGAAGGGGCACGTGAGGTGATTTCTCGAAAGGCAATCGGGCGGGTCGGGAACGCGATTGCCGGCCAATGCGGACGTGGTAGTCCTGCAGCCGCCCTAAATGTGGAGATTGCCGAAAAGGGTAGGCTTCGGACAACGGCAGCACTTCGAGGCCGGGGAGAAGATGGCTCGTCCTCGCTCAAATCAACCCAACGAGTTGCGTAAGGTCGCTTGGACCAGTCCAGTAGGACGAGTCCGTGACAATTCCGTGTAATTAATGCCACCGATCTCGGAGGCGTCGTGCCTGTCACCTCTATGAGCAATCGAAAAATTCTTTGCATCCGCCGATCTCCACGGTTCACGGACTGCAAGACGGCTTCAACCACGCGGCGCCCTAAGTTTTCGAACGTTGTGCGCAGGCACACACGGAGCCGACGATCATCGCTTCGACATGTGCGGCCCAGGGTCGTCTTTAGTCTCCTTAATCCACGTAAAAAGCTTTCGATCTGGTCCCAATCTCCACACGCAGACATTATTCCGATGACTCGGGGAAAGTAGCGGTAGTAGTCGAAGAACGCTGTTGGAGTTAGAAGATGTCTCTCGGCAAGTCCGTAAAACTCGGCGCGCAGGGTTACCCACGATGATGGGTCCAAGTCTCGGACGTGGGCTTCCACATCTTGAAGGAGCAATGCGAACCCTGATCGCCGGATCGTCACTGCGTCAGCCTTCCTCAAGGCGTCGGCATTTAGTGTTGCGTTTGGTGTGACCAAAAGAGCGCGGTGCGCCATCTGACTTTCCGACGCGGGCAGTTTCGGGAGGTCTCGATACTCACTAGATTGTCGTCTGATTTGCTCTTCAATCGGGCGGATCAGATCAATCCCGTGTTCACCTTGCAGCTGAAAGATCTTTTGTTTCTTGCCGACAAACAAGAGTTCGGACCCATCGCCGTAGGGCAGATCGACCCTAAGGGCAGTGCCGAGGTTCTCGCCTGCGGCGCTCTCCGTGACCGTGGTGACCAACGGGCTCAGCCTCTCACCCAACCAATTCAAGAAGGCTTCTCCGTCTTCGAAACGTTGCTCGCAGCGAATCACTAAGAAAAGGTCATCCACGTAGCGTGCATAGTAGGTCGGCACCAATTCAGTCGCTATGAGTTGATCAAGCTCGTGCAGCAGTATGTTCGCGACAAGACTCGAGGCGGTAAGCCCGACTGGGAGGCCTCTCGGCTCGCAGCGGAAACGACGCTGCGCTTCACGATTCCAGGTATCGAAGCTTTCGATCAAACAACGAGTAAATGAGCGATGTTCCAGAGTAAGGGTGATGCCAATCCTAGCCAGGTAGCTATCGCGAAGTAGGAACTGTGCATCAACCTGATGGTAAAAACGTCGCAGATCCATGGTGACCGCCACGATGCGGTGCCCCTTTTCAAGGTCCCCGCGCATCGCACGTAGACCGGCGGACTGCCATTTGCCGTATGCGCTGAAATACGGTTGAAAAAGTTCCGGCGACTCAGTGTTCAGTGCACCGGGTGTTCCGGTCGGTTGATCCTCTTCTGGGCGCCACCGCTTGAGGCGGTTGCCGACTGCATAGCGTGTATCCAATTTAGCGTCATAGAGGTGTCCTATCTCCAGTATCCAAAGTGCTGCGACAACCATGTAGTCGACCGATGCATCGATCACAGGCCGGAAGTCAGCGGTGGCCCGACGGCCACCGCATTGTCTCTTCCACTGCTCCTGTGGATCGCTGGATTGAAAATGAATTGTTCCTGAGCTCTCCGCCTGATCATGGGGGCTGACCGACTTCGGAATGCACGTGGCGGCACCTAGAAATTGAGGATCGGAGCTCCACGTTGGTGACTGGCGTCTGAGCAGCCTTCGCAATCTAGCGAGGTTTAGCGGAAGATCCTGTTCGTAAGAGAGAAATTTGAGACCGTGTGCACAGTTCGTGTCGCCGAACGCCTCTCTCTTCGCTTTTCGGTATGCCCGATAGAGGCTTTCGATGGGAACATTCATGCTGGTCCTAAAAATCCTCCTTCAGGAGGCGCTTGGATTTGTCGCGGGAGTCCAGGACTGGCTCCAAGAGCCAACGGGTCCCTTCGCGCATTGATTTTGGGGGCGGGGTTGTGGTCGTGATGAGGTATTGGAAGCTGGCCTCGTCGGGCGATGGGAATGCGTTCTCGATTCCTGCCGCGTAGAGAAAGAAGCGTTCGTAGATCACGCGGGCCATATCGCCTTCTCTCGGGCCGTCGTGGATCAGGAAACGCGGGTGGTCACCTTTGCCTTCAATTGACGCGATTACCGCCGCGAGGTCGAAGGCCAGGGTCTTGATCGTGTCGAGCGCCGCGCCGGATAATTCACTGCCACGCGTGACATGCGGTTCGATGCCGTCGGCGGTGAGCCGTAACGCAGGCTCCACCGAGGCGCCCATGACGCCACGGATGATGTCGGCGAAGATGTTGGATAGCTCGACTACATTCTCCTCCATGTCGCGCCTGAGTCGGGCGAGCGTCGCCCGGTCGTTGTCCAACGCTTCCTCGCGCTTCTTGATAGCGTCGGCGGTCTTGGTTTGCTCGTCCCGTGTTTCGTCGATGCTGCGGTAGAGCTTGGCGATGCCCTCGGCGCTGGCGGCTTTTTGTAAAATCATCGCGAGGTCGCGGTTGGCCTCGGTGGTTGCATGGCTCAAGTGGGTTTCGGCATCTGCGACCGCCGTCTCCAACTTGGACATCTCGGCGTTCAGCTTCTTCGCCTTGGCTTCGAGCGCGGTTATGGCGATGGAGTCAGCTTTGGCTTGGTTCTCCAAATCCGTGACCGAGAGGGCCGACTCGTCCGTGGGATTGGTGTCTTCGTAGCAGCCCTTCTTTTTTGCATAGATCAAAGTGCGCGGGCAAAAGTTCGCATCGGCGCGGGTGGGATCAACCACGTTGCCGGTCTTGATCTGGCGGGCCACGGTAAGGTCGCGATTTCGCCGGTTTCTCAACTCAGGTAGCTGTTTGTTTACTTGCTCCCGTGTGCTCTCCGCCAAGGTTAGTGTCTTGTTGGCGGCGTTGAGGCGTTTTTGTGCTGCGACCACGGCTGGGGCGGGCGGACGTTTGCTGAGGCCTTGGGCTCCGTCGCGGAGCACTTCCGCCAACGAATCCAAGCGGGCGACGATGGCGTCGGTCTCTTTCGGCATCTCCTCGCCGAGCAGTTTGGCCGCTTGGTCCGTTGCGAGCACGGCTTTGCCCGTGAGTTGGGTTTCGTCGGTGACGTGGCGAATGCGCATCGTTTCGAGCGTTGTCTGGTCGCCTTCCAATTTCTGACGCAACGCCGGTTCCCGGTGATCGAGCAGGCCGAGCGCCGCGCGCATGACTTGGTGGCGGTCGATGACTTTGGTTTGCGGGTTATCACCTTGACTGACGGCTTCGCGCCATGCCACCAGGCTGCTGAAACGTGCCTCTTGGTCTCGGGCCAACCAGGTCAAAAGATGGCGCCATCCGGCATTTGGAAACAAGGGCTCGATGCTTTGGCCCAGCTTCTTCACTTCGGTGATAAATTCGTCGTAGCCACCCTCAGGAGCGTCTGGGCCGGACAACGCTTCTTCAAAGGTTTCCACCGGCACGGCGAACTTTTCGCCGTCAGTCGCCAGTGGTCGGCCGACAATCCAGCTGCGGCAACCTACGCGGACCGATGCCACCGCCCATAGTGAAAGGAATTTTTTGTGGATGCCATCGCGCTGGCTATGGGTCCCGATGGGGTCTTCACCCAAGAGGTGGCGAAGGATGCGGCAAAAGAGGGTCTTGCCGCTGGCGTGACCGGCGAGGCCGTCACGGTATAAACCTTGCTCGATGTCGGGATCTTCCGGGGCGGCCCACAGGATATTGAAGCCACGGTGGAGGGTGATTCTTCGGCGCTCGGCGGTGAGGTCGAGGCGATCCAGCAAACGCAATTCCCTGAACCAAAGTTCCGGTTCCGGTCGGGCGGCGTGCGGCTTTACGGTGCGGTGCAGTTGGTCGAGGAAATGCGTTTGTGGGTCCATGTTATATGACGAGTTGGAGTTCCTGAAGGACCGCTTCCTCGACGGGCGTGAGCGGGGCGATGGGTTCGTCGGATGTCCAGAGATCGGCTACGCATAACGCCAAGCGAGCGTCGAAGATCGCGTGGTCATCGTCCGAAATATGGTCGGTGCGGCGCAATTGTAGGCGGCGTTCGCCATCCACGGTAATGAAGCGCAAGTCGTGGCGAACGGCACCGCGCAGGTGCGGGATAAACTGATCTTTTTCCAGGTGGTCGTGGTGGTCGCGGCTCCACTTGGTCGCCTCGCGACCGATCTCTCCCTTGGCGTATCGGAGCAGGGTTTGGGGCTCGGTGAGGAGCCAGTAGGCGCGACGGAAGCGGTCGAAGCTCAATTCGCCCCCGGCTTGATACACGAGGTGAGGCACGACCGAGCCTCGGTAGATAGCTGGAGGAATCCGCCCGCGCATGAGCGTCGGATAAACCAAGGGACGATCCATCCAGTCGGGCGGTGGCACGCGCGGGGGATGGCAGCAGGCGGGATCGGCCGGGGGTGGATTTAGGAGGGTTTGGTAGGGTTCTTCGGACTGTATCGCCTGAGCGAGTGCGTCGTAGATTTGGAGGATCATTTCTTTGGTCCGGTAGCGACCGTTGTATTTGGCCTCATCCTTGCGCTTCACGATGGGGAAAGTGTCCATGATGTAGGACACCGCATGGCGGGGCGTGGGGAAGGCGTGGGTGAGGGCTTCGGGCTGTTGCTGCCATTCGACTTCGTCGCCGAGGTAGAGGTGGAAGAAGGTGGCATCTAATTCGCAGCGGAGCAGGAAGCGCCGCTCATCGTCCCACCGGAACGGCGGGCCGGTCCACCCGCAGTCGCCCGCGAACGACTCAAGGTCCCAAGCGGTGTATGTTAACTCTAGAGCTCGATCAAAAATCCACAGCGGTTTGCCAATACGGGTGCCAAAGCCTTGAAGTTGCGATAGTGTCGGAACTGGCAATGAAGCCAAAATTCCCTGTGTTAGATGGTTTCCTGATACCTTGAGACGGGCTATATAATCAAGTGGGAACGATGCTAGAATCGCTAGGACAAGGAGCGCATGGTAGGCGTTGGAGGATTCAAGATAGAGAGCGGGGAGACTTCTCGTTAGGCCGGAAAGAGGGACTATGCAAGGCAGGCAAGTCCGCTCATTTGTAGCACTTGATACATCGCAGAAAACTAATTCCCATTCTCCCTGATCTTCAGAATATCTCCGTCTTAGAATAACTTCCTTCCAAAGCCAGTGCTGAGGAACTGCAAAACGGAACGCGTCTTCCTTCTCGCTGGTATGAACGTCTTTTTCTTGCGCCTTCCTCGCTCGGTTTGCCGCATTGATGACAATGTCAGCCTGTCTATGATCGTATATTCCTACCATTTTCCCTTCGTAAACCGGCACACACTCCCGCCCGTCCGGAGCGTGCTTCCTGTTGTTTGAATGCGCGTCAAAGTCTATTAAAGATTCGTTTGAGACTTATTTGGAAAATGTAAAAAACGATAAATATCACTATGCAAAAAGAAGATTTAGACTTCCGAATCTATTTT
>CAXBOL010000283.1:0-6452 GCA_963977295.1 uncultured Opitutaceae bacterium | reverse complement strand
TTGGCTTTGGTGATCGCGCGACGATCAGTCAGCTCCTGAAGCAACGGGGATACCGCACCGGTCATTTCGGTAAATGGCACATGGGGCCGGTGGATGACAACGGAACTTACGGCCTCGATAAGGTGAAGACCATCGGCAACAGTCGGGATGAAAATGCTGGTCGCGATGATGATCTTTATGCGGCTGCCATCGACTTCATCCGGACCAACCGGGATGGACCCTTCTACGTGAACATCTGGGGGCACGCGACCCACTTTCCGGTCAATACGCCCGACGCTCTCGTGGCGGAGTTTGATGAAGTCACCGTGGATCGGGACGATTTCTCGGCGACGATGCAGCACAAGTTTGATGAGGTGAAGCAGATCGGGGGGGAACTCGATGCCTCCATGCGGCAGTATCTGGGCGATGTGTATCAGATTGACCGGAATGTGGACCGGGTGCTGCGGACGCTCGATGAATTGGGGTTGCGGGAGAACACGATTGTGGTCTTTTCCAGTGATCATGGTCCGGCGCCGGTGATTCTCGGGCAAAAGGGAGCGCGTAAATACTCCGACAACATGGTGGGTTACGCGGGCCGGTATCGCGGCGGTAAACACGAGCAATATGAAGGCGGCACGCGCGTGCCCTTTATCATTCGCTGGCCCGGGCAGGTGCCGGCGGGTCGGGTTGATACCGAAAGCGTGGTCTCGTTCATCGATTGGTTGCCCACGCTGAGCGCGATCGCCGGCGTGAAGACGTTACCCGAACAACTCGACGGCGAAGACATTTCCGCCATCTGGTTCGGCGAGACGCGGCCACGTCAGCAGCCTCTCTTTTGGAAAACGAGTTCTCCCGGAGGCTCTCCGGCCATGCGGCTGGGGGATTGGAAGCTCCACCTCAACGTGCGTCGGGGCGAGAAAGTGGAACTCTACGATCTCGCCGCCGATCCCAGCGAAAGCCACAACGTCGCCGCCGAGCACCCCGAAATCACCCCGCGCCTCACGAAACAGCTCCGAGCCTGGGTCGCCGAACTGCCTAAGACCTACGAAAAAACGGGCCGCGGCGCACAAGATTAGGCGGCGATTTTGGAAAGGGGCGCGGTGAAGCGATGGCCGCGCTCAAGAAAGTCGGAGGTCAACCTCAAACCGGTCGGCATCTTATAACTGAGTCGCGTTCACGGCGACTCATAGCCCCAAGCGTCGAAACCAGGGCCTTCTGGGCGAGCTACCCAAGGCTCATCCACATCCGTCGTCCACGTGAACCGCACACCGCGCGACTTTAGAAATTCACTTACCGTGCGATACCCTTCGATGGCATCCGCACAGACCCAAAGTGTCACGTAAGTTTGCGCGGGATCGAAATCGGGAGCACTCACCAGCTCAGCCACGACGCCCCCGGGTTCGATTGCGGCTTGGATTGTGCCGGCGTCCGTTTTGCGATCAAATCGACGTCGCACCTCAATGGTCCGATCCGCCAGCCGCACGCGGATCTCACTAGAGGAAAAATAGGGTTCGTCGAACGGCGCGATGCGGTCACCGGTGAGCAGGAACGGTCGTGAAGACAGTCCTGCCAACGACACCGAAGTTTGCAGACCAACATCACGGGGAATTTCTCGGAGTTCGCGGTGTAATCGTTCGATTTCTGCGTGCAGCTGGGTCAGTTCCAGCGCATTGCTGGCGAACACGGTTTCCAGCATTCCTGGATCAACCTGCACCTCGCGGAGCTGCTGGTTTACCTGTTGTTGGGTCGCGGTCACCAGCGTGACCAATCGAGTGCGCTCCTCCATCGCGACATCCAACTGGACGGCGAGATCGGCGGGGGCAATTCCCCGCGTGGCCAGCCACTGCTCAATATTAGTGATCGTTTGATCGAGATGGTCCAAGGTGGAGTTCAGTGAGGCCTGTCGGGTGGTGAGATCGTGATACACTGCCGCCCGCGCCTGCCGGACCGCCTGATCCTCGGCGGGTAAATCAGTCCCGACCAAGCACGCGACGGAGACTCCTCCCAGTCGAATCAGGGCAAACAACGAACTGAACCGAAAACGGCGGTGGCGCGGCTTCACGGCGATTCTTCCTGACTTTCGATGTCTTCGAGGGTGCGCCGCATGGCATCGAGGTGTTGTTCCAGTTGGCGGGCAGCGGCCTCGAGTCGCTCGGTTTCGATTTGAAGCGTATCCGGGTCAGGACGCCGATCCACCAAGGGTTGATCGCCCTCGAGGGTCTTGTGCTCCTGAGCACTGAGTAGGAACAAACTCGCACTCAAGGCGAAGAACAGGTCCGCCATACAAACGAGGTTTCGGAAAGAAGTGCTGCGGGCCATGCTCAGGAGTGACGGGGCAAGTAAGGCGCAATGGACTCGTCCGCCTGCAGAGGGAACTCGGTCCAGTGAATTCGTTGATCGGGTTGCGTCGTTTGCGCATCAAGGTGAGTGCGAATAAGCTCGCGCACTTGGTCAAACGATCGATCTCGCCACCCGTCGGGTCGAACGGCAATTGCCACGTATCCGGTGCGGTCGATTTCACGGAGCAACGCATCGCTTGCCGCGGTTAACTCGCCCAACGGAATGCGTCGACCGACCGGGTGAATGATGATCGCTTCGGCGATACACTCCACTAACACGAAATCGCCTCGATAGCCCCCGAAAAGTAACTCCGCTGCCGTGAACGCGGCCGTCTGTTCCGACCGCAATCGTGTGGCTTCGTCACGGGCGTCGGCCAGCTCCTGAGTTTGAGCTTCCAGGGCGGCCAGTAACTGCGCCTGTCCGCGGAGTTGAGTGTGTTGGCGGGTCAACGTTGCCAGCTGTTGCTCCTCTCGCACCAACGTTGCCGCCTGAGCCAGCAACTGGAGTTTTGCGTCCGCTGTTTCCGCACGATCCTGCACGTCTGCGGTCGTGGTCGCATCGACCGCCAAGCGGGACTCCAATTCCAAAAACTCCTGCGTCAGCGTGGGTTCGCTGCCGCCATATTCGTAGACAAACAGGGCGGCCCCGAGCAGGCAGCACAGCACGGGGAGAGAAACGAGTCCGATGTCGGGCCCACCCCGACTTTGATCAAGGGGATCCGGCATCGTCCGCAGAGGGGGTTGCAGTGACGGTGAAGGATTTAGGGCGGCTCAACATTTCTCGCGTGCGTGCATGGTGTGTGTCGAGTTGCTGGCGAAGGGCATCCAATGCTGCGGTGGTGCGCTCAGTTCCCGTCTGCACCGCGTCGGTCAAGCCGCTGCGCGCGGTGGTCGCCTCAGCTTGCCGGGCGACCAGCTTGGTTTCCAGTGCAGCGATTTGTTCGAGCAAGTGCCGCGCCTGCACGGCGGCATCTGAGGCTTGATCACGGATGCCATCATCCAATCGACCGAGCGTGGCCAACGCCGTCGGCATTTGCTCGGCCAGGAGTTGATCCACGCGAGTCAGTGCCGTGGCGATCTCGCGTTGCATTTGCATGAATTGAGCCTGTCCGTCGTTTGATACTTTTTGCATTGCCACCGCTTGGTGTTGAGCGGTGGTGGTTTCTTGTTGCGCCCTTTGCAGGGCCTTCAGTGCTTCGGCCATAGCGGTGAGATGAGGGACCAGATCGGGGGCCGAGCGCGTAGCTTCATGGGATGCGGCCAACGTGGCATCCAGTTGATTTAGCGTCGCCAGCACATGGTCATGGGTAGCGGAAACGTGTTGAGACTGCCCGGCGATCACGCCGAGTTTTTCACGAAAAAATCCGATCAATTCTGCTGGATCCAGTCCCAGTTCGTGGAGCCAGATCCGGGGATCATTGGACGCAGGCAGGACCTTGCCGCCGGTGGTTTCCAACTGCATCAGTCCTTTCTCGACCACGTGTTCGAGACGTTCGAGCACCGCTTGCTCGGAGCGGCGGATCACGCTCATTAAAATCGAAAGGAGGATGGTGAGAAAGAGGGCCAGCAAAGTCGTATCGAATGCCGTGCCAATCGCGTTGGCGAAGGAGCTGGTGCTGTCTTCGCCTTGGAGGACGAAGTTGTTGTAGAGGCCTTGGCTGAGCCCCCATACCGTGCCAAAAAAGCCGACGAGCGGCAGCAACTGAACGACATCAGTGATGAGCACATAGTTTTCATTGAAACTGCGTCCATCTTCGTCCGCCAATTCTTTGGCGGCATTTTTGGTGAACGCCGGGGAGTGGTGTCGGGCGATCTCGGAAAGCAGCGCCAATCGACGATCCACCCAGGCGACCGGCGCAACCGGGGTCGGATCGTCGGTCGCCGGTGATTCAGGCCAACGAACTTGCGCGAGCTTACGCGCTTCCCGGCGCGCCACCCGAAAACGAGCGAACAATTGATCGAGGCCAAAGATAAACATTGCAGTCGCTAACCATTGCGTGGGGCTGCGCTCGTAAAGGAACACGGTGAACCACGCATCGGTGGGAAGGAGCAGCCGGAGCGTGACAAACAGGAAGACGGTGAGCGCGAAGGCGACGAGCGCGGAATGGGAAAGTGGTCTCATTGAAGGCGGGTTGAGAAAAAATACCAAAGCCTTGGCAAAGGCAGTGAGGGGGAGGAGGGATAGGAGCGAGACGGGGAAACCAGATCCGGGGTTGGAGGAAAACGACGGTTTGAGGAGAGATTCAAATTGAACCAAGGGGCGATAGCCAAGACTGGAGTGCAGCTTGGCCTGAGGGTCGATAGGTTTGGTCGCCGCCAGGTCAGATGAAGCGTCGCTCGTTGGTGAACGTTGATGCGCCCCCTGGCCCCTCTTTTCAACCGAGGCTCAGCCCCCCGATTTCGAGGGACGTCCGGACCTGCGGGTCTGCCATTGACTAGAGTCGTCTGACAGGACATCGAGAAGGAGCATTTTTGACCCTCGCGAATCCAGTATTCGACCGCCCACTTCCCCATTTTACCCGACGCTGAATCTCGTTCAGATTTCTCTCTCCGTCCTCGACCTTGGCTCTCGCTAAGCCCGTATCATTGGGGTAAGCTTGACCAACTTTTTTGATCAGTTTCTCATGCTACCGACCCTAACCCTTCCTCTTTACTTGCGTTTCCTGATTGCCGGCCTGCTTGGTGCGACGCTCCTGCCTGCTCAGAACGAAAAGGACTACCGCCTGTTTGTCGGTGTGGATCTGTTGGTGTCAAAAGGGGATGAAAAGATTCCGGTCGAAAACCTTCGTAAGCACGAAGTCATCGTGTCGGCGGCCAACGGCAACCGTATCCCGATCAAGGAGATCTCGTCTTTCAGTTGGGCCCGTTTGACGAAAATTAGTCGCTCGCCCATTACGATCTCCAACTTCGAGGAGCACCGGGCCTTTTCGGTGAACAACGACAAAGCCCTTCAGTATATGGCCACGCAGAATAACATGGTCATCTACCAGCAGGAGAAAGCCGATGCGGCACGGGCTCGCACCGGTGAGGCCTCTCGCATGCAGTCGGCGGCGGTTCAGGTCCAGTCCAATATCGAACGGGCGGAACGTGACGGCATGATTATTGGTCCAATGACTAAAGAAGCTGCTCAAGCATTTCTAGATAATACCACGGCAGATTTCTATGAAGCCAGTGACGCGATGGCGGACCAGTTTTCCGCCACTGATGCCGCGATTGGCGACCCGACGTTTATCGATCGGATGCATGCCGCGGTGGATGAAGGCGGCGAAGATGTCCTCGAACTGACCTTCGAAATCACCTCCCAGGTGTCCATCGCTGACGCTTACATCGTCGTCATGGGGCTCGTCACTCAGAAAGAGGAAGAAGGCATCACCACCTTTTATCAAAACATCGGAGCTATCGGCCCTGAGCCCCGCACTATCCGGGTTCGCAAGCCCGGCTTCGAGCCCGGCTTCACCATCAAAGACATCACCATCCACGTCTACACTCACGGCAAAGAGATCGCCACTAATCGCTCTGAGAAAAATTTCGCCCTCACGCGCGACCAAGCCCGCGAGTTTTTGCTGCTTTCGCACATCGCCCAACACAAACATGAGACCGTCACGGCGGAGCCCGTTTGGAACCTTCCGCCCCCTGCTTTACTCGCCGCCAAGTCCGGCGAACCCTTCAATTATCCGGTCGTGGTCAACATTGATGCCGATGGCAGCATCATCAGCATCCATGAAACCGAAGCTGAGGCCCGCACCTTCCTGGCCCAGATCCACGATGAAGCCGACATTCGCAGCAAATCCACCCCGACCAAGCAAACCGGCTCGTTCGCCCAATCCGTTCGGGTGACGGCGGAGGACTCGACCGTTTCGCTCGATCAGACCGGCCGTGTCCCACCTCTGGTAGTCGCCGCGATGCGCGAGATGCTTTTTTTGCCCGCGCTCGATCTGGGCAAGCCGATTGCCGGCACCACCCAAGTCAATCTGGTCGACTTCTTCCGCTGAACAAGACACCTGATTTAAGACGTCATACCTCGACATTTGACAAACTAGTCGCTGTCACCGCGGAGTGATTGCAGGCGGTCTCGCTTTGGAAGCAACGCTACAGGCTTTTTCAGTCGAGGCCTTTTACCTGTTTCAGAGATCA
>CAXBOL010000282.1:0-6455 GCA_963977295.1 uncultured Opitutaceae bacterium | reverse complement strand
TCGTTCTCGAAACTTCGCTATCACCGCATTTGAGCGCCGCGAAAACGTGGTGCATCAGACTGGCGCAACGGACCCCTAATAAATTAGCCACAAAAGTCACCAAACCCGATCCCCGGCGCTTACAAGCGCCCCCCAAAAGCGGCCAACTCCTCACTCCTTCTTCGTGCCTCTTTGTGGCCATTAAAATGCGGTGAGCCCATCCTAACTCTTTCGTGTCCTTTAGTGCCGTGCCCGCCATGGTCCCGAGAAACGGGACGACGGAGGGTGATTTTGTTCTTCAATTGCCCTTATTTCATCACCCCTGCGGGGCACGCTCTCCGAGCGCACCATCTCCGCGCTACCGCGCTCCGTGTTCCTCGTCCGCCCCCATATTTCAGCCTTTCAGTCTTTCAGCTTTCAGTCTTTCTCGCCCCCCCAACTCTACGATCTTCCCCTCTTTGGGCCTTGGCGTTAAAAACCCGACCGCCCTCGTCACCCCTCCGGAGCACGTCGCCAAGAGCGCACCATCGCCATGCTCTCGCCTGTCGGCAGTTTTTCAGTCTTTCAGATTTTCGCTTTTCCCGCCGCGTCAGCGCGCCCTCATTTCCACCCAAAACGCCGCGCCGGTTCCCTCTTCCGTCACCGGCGAATCACACCCCACCGCGCCCCCCATCGATTCAGCCAAGCGTTTGGTTACCGCCAGACCGATCCCGTGACTTTTTTCCCCCGATGTCGGCTGCACGCTGGTGCGCCCAAACATGCGAAACAACTGATACTGCTCCGCGACCGGCACACCCGCACCTTGGTCGATCACTTCGATCCGCACCCGATTCCCATCTTCTGACTGCAATAAACCGATCTCCACCTCCGCGCCCTCCGGGCTAAATTTCAGAGCGTTGCTTACGAAGTTATCCAGGATCTGTGCCAGTAAGGCCGCATCTGCCTCACCCATCACCGGCGCTGCCGGCGGCTCGAATCGAATCATCTGATGCTTGCTTTTGGCCAGGGAGGCAAATCGCTGCTGCACCTCCCCTGCCACCCGGCCCAGGTCTGTTTGCGCCAATCGCACCGGCAGCGATCCATGCTCCATCGCGTGGGCCCCCAGATAATCGTCGACCAAACCCAACATTCGTTTGGTCATCTCCAGGATAGCCTGATGTGCCATATCCGTTTTTTCGGCCCCATCGAACTGTCCCGCCCTCAGACCATTCACCATTCCCCCCACCGCCGCTAGGGGCGAACGCAAATCGTGCGCGGCGATGGTCATAAATTCATTTTTTTCCGCATTCAATCGCGACAGCTCGGCGTTGAGTTCCGCCAGCTGTTCCCGCTGCGCAAACAACTGCCGTTCATTCACCTCGCGCGCTCTCACCGACACCAGAATCAGCACCCCCAAGCCCACCAACACTGCCGTGAGCAACTGCGAGTCCCCCAAGAGCGAACCTTCCATCGTCAGCAAGAAGCCCCCGCTGATGCCCCCAACAATAACCCCCACCGCCGCAACCAGCGCACCAAACCTGATCGGAAGGGTAAAAAACGAGATCATCATCACCAACGCTACATCCAACGCTGTCATCGTCAGAATATTGGCGTCGGGAAAATACTGCGGGGTGCACCATTTCAAGTAAGCCAACCCCCAACACACGGCCACGGTCGAAAGCGCGTGTCCGAGATTCGCCCGCCGCACATGATTAGGCAGGTAGGTCGAGATCAAAAGCGCCAACCATATCGGACCGATCCACCCAAACCGCACCACCATCGAAATCGCAACGTATTCGGGGGCGTTTTTCGCCGAGTAAATCACGTCGAGCATGCCCAACCCGGCGACCACGAAAATACCCACTATCGTCGTGACGCGGGCTCGCATCACCGCTCCGACTTGCCGATCAAGTTGGAAACGTTCCTCCTGGGCCGCATCAGTGAAACGCAGCCGTCGCACCTGACGTTCCAGCGTCACCTGCTCAGTTGCCATGATTTTGGCGAGATTTCACCCGCACAAACTTCACCGCCGCCTCCGTGCGCGAACGCACTCGCCATTTGGAATACACCGCCAACAATGTGTTCTTCACCGTCGACGTCGAAATCTCCAATTGCGTCGCCACTTCCTTGTCGGTTGCTCCGCCCGCGACCAGTTCGAGCACCCGTGCGGTCAAGTAACTCAGCTCCACCTCGACCGCGCCATCACGCGGCTGCACGACCTGCGGCGAGCCTTTCATCATACCCAACACCTTGCGGGCAATCCCCGGGCTCATTGGTGCCCCGCCCGCCAGAGCATCATTGACGGCATCAAGGATCGATTCAGCGCCCCCGCCCTTGAGGACATACCCCACTGCGCCCGCCCGAATCGCATCGAGCACTGTCTGCTCGTCACTCAATCCTGACAACATCACGCACAATACCTGCGGGAACCGACGCACCAAATCGGCCACGATCTCCGCCCCCCGCCCGTCGGGTAACTGCGAGTCCACCAACACCACCGCCGCCTCATTATCATCCCGCCAGGCTCGCACCTCAGCCGCACTCTGCGCCGTGGCCGCCAATCGATGCCGCGGACTCGCCTCCAGCAACGAGGCCACAAACAACCGAAAATGCGGATCATCTTCCACCAGCGAAACGGCGATCTGCGACGACTTGACGGGAGAACTCAACGGCGACGACATCACCTCACACCTCCAGCAGACCCCAGCCTCCAACGCTAGCGGATTTCACCGCGATGTCCGGTTTCGACTCATTCATGACCGATTTTGACCTAATTTTACTCAAATTTACGATTCCATCACAAAAACTAGCCACCCTGCCCCCCGCCAGCCTCTCGTTCCATCATAGATCATTTGCAACCCAGCGGGGTCCCTCCTTTTAGGGTTCTTTTGGGCCGTGCCCGCCATAGTCCCACGAAACGGGGCAACGGAGGGTGATTTTGTTTTTCAATAGCCCTAATTTCATAACTCCAGCGGAGCACGCTCTTCGACCGCACCATCTCCACGCTTCCGCGCTCCGTGTTCCTCGTCCGCCCCCATATTTCAGCCTTTCAGTCTTTCAGCTTTTAGTCTTTCTCGCCCCCCCCAACTCTGCGCTCTTCCGCTCTTTGCGCCTTGGCGTTAAAACAGTCCTGCCTCTCAGCCACACCCCAGTCCCTCATTGGGTATTGGTCATTGAACATTGATTATTCGCGCGTCAGCGCGCGCGGTAACCACGCCACACCCACTCCAACGCTTGCGGCAAAATCTGGTCCCGCACGCGCCGATCACCGTGCCGGGAATCGAGCGAAAACACATACAAATACGGATAGTCCTTCGCCTTGAGCGCCGCCGCCATGCGGTGGTTCGCTTCGACCCAGTCATGCATGCCATCGCGCATGACATTCGGATTCAGCAGATCTCCATCGCTCACGTGCATCCAAAACCGAATCGGCTTCCGCGGGCTGTTGGGCACCAGAGTCTCATGATAATCCCACGCCCCGCCCGGCGTCTCGGGATTGAACGGCCATTGTTGGTTCACCATCGTGCAGGAAAATCCGATCACGCGCCGATACCACTCGGGGTGATACCACGCCATGGAGAACGCCGCCGCCGCGCCCGAGCTCGTGCCCATCGCCGCGCGTCCTTCCGGATCATTGGTCAGCTTCACCCCCGCCTCCGACTCCACCCGCGGCAACACCTCCACCTGAATATACTCCGCAAATTTACCTGACATCGTATCATATTCCAACCCGCGCTGATGCCCCTGCGCATCACCCCCACCGTTCGCGATCAACACGGCCACCATCGGCGGCACCCGCTTTTGGTGAATGAGGTTGTTCAAAACCCGCACCAACCGATGGCCGTCCGCTTTCCCCGGCTCCTTCGGCCCATCGTGATAAACGATCAACGGCGCCGCCGTGCCCGCCACGTATTGATCCGGCACATACACCGTGACCAGTCGCTGATAAGGCTGCGGAAAACTGTCGACGATCAGTGTGCGTGGATTGGCCGGATCGACCGTGCCAAATACTTCGCGGGCGATGCCGGGATAAAACGCACTGTCCTTGGAATCCATCACGAACTCGACGATCCGCCCCTGCGGCACGCCAGGAATCACCGCCAGTTCCGGCGCGGGCACATACTCCGGTCCGATCAACCAATCCCCCATCGCGTCAACCGGCGGATTCGTGCCTGGCGCCCCCCGCAATTCCGACTCCCCAGGTTTCGCCCCCGCCACCTGAAACGTCGGGGCCCCCGGCCCATCCGGCGCCCGCGTCGGCGGCACCGGACGCGTTTGCGCGACAACAAGCGACGTAAGGCCCATCCCCACCAGGAGACAGGTCACTCGAAAGGGGCGAAGCAGGAGGGTTAATTTCATGGGGGCAATATTGGGGGCTGACACCGGTTGCATACCGAAAGGAAGACCGAGTTTTTTCGGACGTTTATTCTGCAATCACAAGCTATCGATTCAATCCCCCCTTAAGTCGCCCTGATCTCGCGAGTCTGGAGACACGCCCCCCCCGCCGCGATTTCACCGGAGGAAAAGGCGCAAACCGTGAGCTCACTCGCTGCATAAGAATCACCTTCCCCATCCCGCGCTGTTCCCTCTGTTTTCTCCTGTAATCCCCACGGGCTGACGGCTTCGTTCTCTTCGTTAACTTCTGTTTCAAACCCCACTCCAACGCGATCTCACAGGAGGCAACAGAGTAAACAGAGAGCTCACGCACCGCTAAAAAACCCTTCACCCCACCCGGCTCTATTTTCTCGGTTTTCCTCTATAAACACCACGGGCTGACCGTTTCCAAAATCCGTGTTTATCGTGTCCATCCGTGGTTAGCCAAAGCAGGCTTTCGGCTTTGTATTCTTCGCACACTTCGCGGTTAAAAAAGATGCGGGCTGACCGTTTCTGTTTCGCCTGTGAGCCACCCAAGTCCGTTCAACGCATCAACCCCACTCCTCCCCCACCGGATGATTCATCCAAGATTACTGGCAAATTCTCCCTGTCCTCCTAGCCTGAACATTCATGAATCCAAAATTCGAAATCACCATCAACACGGTCAGCACTGTCCATCAACTGCCGGGCACGTGGTCCGAAGACGAATGCTTGCGCTTTCTTCAGCACCTTGAATTCGACGGTGCCGACGCCCTTGCTCCCGCCGAACGCCGCGAATACGCCGCCATGGCTTTGCAGGATAAATCCGACGTCGAAGCCGCCACTGCGTTGATCGAGTTTCTCATCGGTAAGAAACTCAATCCCGGTCGCACTCAAAATCTCGCGGAGGAAATGACGACCGATCCGATGTGGGAACAATACGCGGACCTTTCACTGCACGAATCCATCTTCAATGCGCAGGTTCTGCTCCATCAAGCGTTCCCGTCCACCCCGCAACCCGAGATCAACCAAATCGGTATCACCCTTCGGGCCATCGATGCCGCTGCTACTGAATACCTCAACGACCTTGCCGCCGCGTCCCCTCCCCAGCTCATTCCCGAGGCCGTCGTTCTCCGCTGCATCGCCGGAGCCATGCCGCCTGATGCGATTTTGAACCGCCTCTTCGACGATCAACTCGCCGGGGCTGCCTTCCCTGAAGCCGAAACCATCCTTTGGCAAACCCGCGGTGAAGTCCTCGCCGACGGCGGCAAACCCGCCCGCAAGATTTCCCTCTACAGTCCCCTCCGCTGGACCTCCCCCCTCGAAGAAGACCGAACCGCCGAATGCACCCCCTTCATCGAAGGCCTGGAAGATTGAACGTGATAGCCAAAGCCTGGGAACGCCGAGCTCCCGCTCGGCCCCCCACGTTGGCGCGCTCAGTGCATCAAGCCCTTACTTTTTGGTGTCTTTTCGAGTGATTTAGTGGGCAATTTCAACTCACCAGCCTTCCTTCGTAAACTCTCTCTCATGAAACTCGGTCTCGGTCTTTACCGCCACATGCTCACCCCGGAAAACTTCGCCTTCGCGAAGCAAGCCGGCGCCACCCACATCGTCGCCCACTTGGTCGACTATTTCCGCGACGGACAACACGCCCACGCGGACGACCAACCCACCGGCACCGATCGCGGCTGGGGGCGGGCGGGCGATCCCGACCGACTCTGGACGTTCGAAGAACTCTCCACCCTCCGCCACCGCATCGAAGCCGCCGGCCTGACCCTCGCCGCTATCGAAAACTTCGACCCCGCCCACTGGCACGACATCCTCCTCGACGGCCCCCAACGCGCCCGCCACGTCGAGAACATCAAAACCCTGATACGGCGTATTGGCGAAGCCGGCATTCCCATGATCGGCTACAATTTCTCCATCGCCGGCGTGGCGGTCCGCACCACCGGTCCCTACGCCCGCGGTGGCGCTCCCGCCGTGGGCATGGAAGGCCCCTACGATCTGCCTATGCCCCAAGGCATGGCGTGGAACATGATCGTCGACCCCGACGCTCCCGACGCCCCCCTCCCTCCCATTACTTCCATTCAACTCTGGGACCGTCTCCACCGCTTCCTCGACGAAGTCCTCCCCGTCGCCGAAGC
>CAXBOL010000281.1:0-6467 GCA_963977295.1 uncultured Opitutaceae bacterium | reverse complement strand
CGCCGCCCGTGGTCAGCCCCCGTCAGCCGGAAATCGTGGGGCCGATAGTCCGACCGAAATCCGAAAAACCGCGCGACCGTGAGCCCGAGTATCGCGGCCCTCGGCACGAACGAAACGAAACCGTAATCGTGGTAAAGAAAGCCTACCTCGACATCCTTGATCGGGAAGCAGACCCCGCCGGACTGATGCAATACGTGGGAATTGTGGAAGATCGGGGATGGAGCGAAGATCGTCTCCGCAACGAGTTACGTCGTAGTCGCGAATACAAAGAAGTCACGGTGCCCAAAAAGATTAACGCAGCCTACGAAGAAATCCTGCACCGGAAGCCAGACTCGGCCGGCCTGAGTTTCTACTCCCGCCAAATGGTGAATCGTGGATGGACCGAGACCCGTGTTCGCGATGCCTTGAAACGCAGTCCTGAATACGCCCAGAAACGATCCTTCCGATATTCTGCCCCTGGAAGCAGATAGACCCCGGAGGATTCACCAAAAAGAAAGCGCCTCCGAATAGAGGCGCTTTCCGGTGAAACGGGTAGCCAACAACTGGCTTAGTTTAAGAATTCACCTCGGTGTCGGCTGAGGAAGCGGAGGCACTGGGTTCTTCAGGCTCAACGGTCTCAAATTCCAGTTTTTCAGTGCTGGCGGTGACCTTGACGGCATCACCGTCTTTAATGGTGCCACGGATAATGGCTTCAGCCAACGGATCTTCGAGATAGTGTTCGACTGCTCGACGCAACGGACGGGCGCCGTATTTCTCGTCGTAGCCTTTTTCAATCAGCAGCTGCTTAGCTTCGTCGCTGAATGATAACACGATTTTTCGCTCTTCGAGTCGGACCATGAACTTACGAAGCTCAATTTCGACGATGGCGATGAGATCGTTCTTATCCAACGGGCGGAAGAAGACGATGTCCGAGATTCGATTCAGGAATTCTGGTTTGAAGACCCGTTTGGCCTCTTCGAGCACTTTTTCCCGCATCATTTCCATGTCCGAGAAGCTTCCGGTGGCAGCGGCAAACCCCATCGAAGTCTGGCGCTGGAGCAAAGACGCTCCGACATTCGAGGTCATGATGATTATCGTATTACGGAAATCCACCTGACGACCGAGGGAATCGGTCAGTCGCCCGTCTTCCAAAATCTGCAAGAGCAACTGCAACACGTCAGGGTGGGCTTTCTCCACTTCATCAAAAAGAATGACGGAATACGGGGTGCGTCGAACCGCTTCGGTGAGTTGTCCGCCCTCATCGTAACCGACATAACCAGGAGGCGAGCCCACCAAACGAGACACGGCGAACTTTTCCATATATTCGCTCATGTCGATTTGCACGAGCGCGTCCTGATTGCCGAACATTTGCGCGGCGAGTTGTTTGGCGGTTTCGGTCTTACCCACGCCCGTCGGGCCCACAAACATGAACGATCCAATCGGGCGCCGAGGATCTTTAAGATCGGCTCGAGAACGACGCAAAGCCCGGGCGATGGAACGGGCCGCGACCTCCTGCCCGACGACGACCTTCTGGATCTCGTTTTCGAGATTCAAGAGCCGTTTGGTTTCCTTGTTCTCCATGCGAGACAATGGAATTCCCGTCCAGTCAGCGACAACTTGCAGCATCATCTCCTCGTCGATGGTCATGCGGTTTTCTTCCCGCTCTTTTTTCCACGTCTCGGTGACTTCTTCCTGCTTGGCGCGAAGTTGCTTCTCGTTGTCGCGGAACTGAGCGGCTTCTTCGAAGTGTTGTTTAGCAATCGCCTCCTCCTTGAGCGCGCAGATCTCTTCGATCTTCTTTGCCAATTCTTCGATTTCCGGCGGGCGGTTCAAAGAGGAGATCCGGGCGCGGGCGCCGGCCTCGTCCATGACGTCGATCGCCTTATCCGGAAGGAAACGTCCCGTGATGTAGCGATCGGAAAGTTTGGCGGCCGACTCGAGAGCACCGTCCGTGAAGATCGCCTTGTGGTGATCCTCATACTTGCTGCGAATCCCCTTCAGGATGGTCACCGTATCCACGACCGAAGGCGGCTCGACTTTGACCGATTGGAAGCGCCGATCCAGCGCGCTGTCTTTTTCGATGTGCTTACGATACTCGTTGAGCGTAGTCGCACCGATACACTGGAGCTCTCCGCGAGACAGTGCGGGCTTGAAGATATTGGACGCATCCATCGCGCCTTCGGCTGCACCAGCACCCACGATGGTGTGCATCTCGTCGATAAACAGGATGATGTTCTTGGCTCGTTTGATCTCGTCCATCACGGCCTTGATCCGTTCTTCGAACTGGCCGCGGTATTTGGTGCCGGCGACCATCAAGGCGAGATCGAGCGTGACCACTTTGCGATCGAGCAGAATCTCCGGCACGATGCCGCTGGAGATTTCTTGAGCGAGGCCTTCCACAATGGCCGTTTTACCCACGCCGGCTTCGCCGATGAGCACGGGATTGTTCTTGGTGCGACGGCAGAGGATTTGGACCACGCGACGAATCTCGTTTTTGCGGCCCACCACGGGGTCGAGTTCGCCCTTGCGAGCAAGTTCAGTCAGGTCGCGACCGAACGCCTTTAATGCAGGTGTTTTGACGTCTTTCTTATCGTCAGCGTTTCCACCGCCGCGGGACGACGGCGCCGCGGCCTCTTCCCCTCCCGGCTCGTCTTCGCCACCGGAAAATTGCGGGTCGAGTTCCCGTAGGATTTCGTTCCGGGTGCGCTCGATATCGATGTCGAGCGACTTCAGCACGCGGGCGGCAACACCTTCGCCTTCACGGAGCAATCCGAGCAGAATGTGCTCGGTGCCCACATAAGAATGATTCAGTGCTTTGGCTTCCTTACCAGCAAGCGCGAGCACCTTCTTCACCCGAGGGGTGTAAGGGATGGAACCGTGGGTCTTGGACTCAGTGCCCGTGCCGACTTGCTTTTCCACCGCCCCGCGCACGGTCTCGAGATCGAGACCCATTTTTTGCAACACGCTGACCGCGACACCTTGGCCGAGTTTGATCAGGCCCAAAAGGATGTGCTCGGTTCCCACATAGTTATGATTGAAGCGATCGGCTTCCTTGCGGGCCAGCGCGAGGACTTGTTGGGCTCTGGGAGTAAAATTGTTCATCGGCTCGGACATGGGTTTATAAAATCAATTTTGACCGGGGGAGTCATACCCCGGAGTTGAGAATTTGGCAAATTCAGTGCGCAAGGTGGAGGCCCGGAGGCAGTCTCGCTCATCGGACTCCAACTTTGAACGGCCTGAACCAATCAAAATGTGGCCAGGTTGGGCTTCAATAAAGAGTCGATCAATCAACAGGCGATGGGAGTCGGGGAAATAACCCAAATCCACGCCCAACCGGACCAACGAAAGCAGGTTCATTGCTTCGGAGGAGCTGATCAGGTGACCGTGTCGCAAAATTCCGTAGGCTCGACCGATCTTGTCGGGCAACTTGGCCGGCGCCGTTTCCAGCAGTTTGTCGCGTGCGTTCAATTCGTGCTCGATGATCGACTGTAAGACGCTTTGGAGACGTTTCACGATGTCCTTCTCGGATTCGCCCAAGGTTGTTTGATTAGAAATTTGGAAGATGCTTCCGGTCGCATCCGAGCCCTCGCCGAAAAGTCCACGAACCACCATCCCCAGTTGATTTACGGCGCGCACGATTTTCTCCATCTGGCCCGCGATCACAAGGGCCGGTAGATGCATCATGGCAGAAGCCCGCATGCCCGTGCCGAGATTGGTGGGACACGCCGTGAGGTAACCCAGCTCGGGCGAAAATGCGTAGTCCAACTCGCCTTCAAGGGCGGAATCCAAGGTGTTGATCGCCGTCCACGCCTTCTTGAGCTGGAAACCATTGCGCATCACTTGAATACGGAGGTGGTCTTCCTCGTTGATCATCACGGAAACGCTTTGATCCTTGTTGATGACAGCGGCAGCGCCGGACTTCGCCTCGCTCAACTCCCGACTGATCAAGTGGCGCTCAACTAGCACCTGACGTTGGAGCGGATCCAGCTCGGTCACCGCCACACTCAATCCCCGCTTCATCGAGCGGGTCTTCAGCACGGCCGCTTGACACCGAGCCAAAATTTCACGGCGCTCCTCGTCGTCGGCCCGACCGGGAAAACGATGATTGGCCAGATTCCGGGCCAATCGAATCCGTGTCATGAGCACGACGGCGCAGTTGGAAGACCGATTGTCGGTCAACTCTGCGGGTGAGGAAAGAAGGCTGTCGACGGTGAGTGACATTAAACGGTGGTGGTGAGTCCGGCGGCGTGGCGGATTTGAGAAATCTCGTCGCGATACTTCGCCGCATCTTCGTAACGCTCGGCATCAATCGCACTCTGCAAGTCGGATTGAAGTTTATGGAGACGATCGAAGAGCGTCTTCCGCTCCAAAGCACGCTCGGGGATCTTACCCGTGTGCGCCGTGCCCTTGTGCATGTTGTTCAACATCGGCTCCAAAACAGCGGAAAATGTGGAGTAGCATTGCGGACAGCCAAATCGCCCCGTGCGCTTAAATTCGTCAGGCGTGTAGCCGCACTGCTCGCACTTAAGACCCGTCGAGCGCGAAGGCTCAGGGTTCAGGGAGGCCTTGAGCAGCAAGTCCGCGAGCGAAAACCCGCTGGGGTCAGTCACTCCTTTGGCTTGAGCGCAGGACTCGCACAAGTCCACCTTGTGCACCTTGTGATTCACAATTTGAGTGAGGTGCACCGTAGCTTGATTTGAACAGAGGTCGCATTTGAGCGGACTAGCCATTAAATGAGGGAGTTGGAGAAATTGATTTGGCGACGAATTCGGGAACCGAAGGTCGAGCTCCCCGCCACCTGCACACATCATGCCATTTCTACTCTCTGATGCAAGGCTCCGGAAGCAGATATCGACACGATAAAAAGCGGGACAATCCGACCGCCGCGGTCGGACCGTTCGCGCCATATTGACGCATTTCAGGTCAACTTGACGAACAGCGCGGACTCAAATTTTTGTTCCCTCTTCACGCACGCGCTTGCGGAACGCTTCGAGCATGCGCTTGAAGATGGGCCCAGGGGTTCCATTTCCGACGACTCGGCCATCCAATTTCACGACGGGAATGACCTCGGCGCCGGTGCCGGAGAGAAAGCACTCATCGGCGATCCAGATATCGTAGCGGGTCATATCATGCTCTTCGATCGGGATGTTTAACTCGGCTGCGATGGCAAAAATCGCGTCGCGGGTGATTCCGCGGAGGGCACCTTGTTGTGCTGCCGGCGTGTAGATCTTACCTTTTTGCACGACGAACACGTTGTCCCCGGTGCACTCTGCGACGAGACCTTGATCGTTGAGCATGATCGCCTCGAGGGCCCCGGCTTGCTTGGCCTCCATCTTGGCCATGATGTTGTTGAGGTAATTCAACGACTTCACCGCCGGACTCAGCGCTGCGGGGTTCATCCGGCGCGTCGCCACGGTCACGATCGAAAGTCCGTTTTCATAATGCTCCTTGGGGTAGAGCGCGATCTTGTCGGCAATGATAAATATTGAGGGTTTGGCGCAGAGCCAAGGAGAGAGACCCAAGTCACCGACTCCGCGGGTGACGACCAATCGAATGTAACCGTCCGTCAACCCATTCGCCCGACAGGTATCGCAGACCGCTTGGCTGATTTCTTCTCGCGACCACGGAAGATCCAACATTAGCGCCTTGGCGGAGAACTCCAGTCGTTCAAGATGTTCGTCCAACCGGAAGACGTTGTTATCGTAAAGCCGGATACCCTCAAAAATCCCGTCGCCGTAGAGCAAACCGTGATCAAACACGGAAATTTTCGCATCCTCTTTGTCGACTAGTTGGCCATCGAGAAAAATTTTCATAGAGAACAAAACCGTAGGGAGTTCCCGGCGAGATTGTCCAGCTCGACGGGGACTTTCTTCTTGTGTCAGACGTAAAGAGAGGGGCACTGTGCCGGTCGCATTTGATCATGAAACTAACCTGTCGATCTACCTCCGGTTTCACGCTGATTGAATTACTGACCGTCATTGCAATCCTGGGAATTTTGGCGGCCATTATCATTCCGACGGTGGGTAAAGCCCGGGAAACCGCCCAACGAGCGGTCGATGCCAACAATCTGCGCGAATTGAGTAAGTCGGCCATGATCTACGCCGCGGACAACCGCGATGCGCTGCCCAACCCGCAGCAATCGAGCCGCGGCATCGACGGAGCCAACGAAGCCTACTGGCTGTGGTTCGGACAAATCGCCCGTTACGGCGGGTTCAACGATCCCGCGTTGCTCGTTTCGAAACTAGATCCCGCGGTGGATCAAACTGCCCTTCCGCTTACCGTTTTGGATCCCTCCATCACCACCACACCGACCCTGAATTCGACCTTCGTGGGGCTCGGCACCACCTCTTTCAACGTGGTTGCAGGACTCCGACTCAATGACCCCGCAACGACGCCCCTCGCCTTTACCCGCGGTCTCTCCACGACGGGAACTTGGTCATCAAGCGGAAGCTCCGAAGATGATCCCAATCGGGGCGTCTACGGGGATA
>CAXBOL010000280.1:0-6485 GCA_963977295.1 uncultured Opitutaceae bacterium | reverse complement strand
TAAACTTCACTCAATATCACGCCACCGACATCACCGGTAATCTCCACGGTGTTCGGTCCGGTCACAGTCGCGATGGTCGCCGCATCCTTACTTCCCGCCGCAAAATCAAACGCGCCCAAGGCTTTCGCCGTGGCCTCGATCGCGACCGCACTCCAATTGTCGTTCGACGCCACCACTGTGCTGCCTTTTTGCACCGCGAGACGCGGATCCGGCATAAAATCCGTAATCCCAAATCCACTCAGCGTCGGACCGGCCACCCGCGTCAGCACGCTCTTGCTTCCGCCATCGACCACGAAGCCCAAGCTCAGCGTTTTGCCCGCTTCGAGCGGCGCGCGAACTGACAGATTGCTCAAATAACTCTGCGAAGTATCGGGTGGAGTGGTATCGAACTCCACCGCCAGCGTCTCGTCGGCCGCCAAGCTGCGCACGAAGGTTTGGGTGACACCGTTGTAGGACACCGTGATGCGATGTTGCCCCTTGAACACTTTACCGGTGAACGTGCCCTGACTGCCCGCGAGGCCAGAGAGGTTGGTCCACCACGTGCCTTTTACCCGATCAATCCACGCCTGGCCACTGGGCTTAATGACCCAGTTCGACGCATTGGAGTCATCAAAGAGGATCGCATTGCTGCGCCAGTGGATCGAGTCGCGCATGCCCCACATCGTGACTCCATCAACCGACGGATGCTCAAACGCGCCTTCCAGCACATTGGCGGTCACTTCGGCTTGTTGCGCCGGGGTCGCACCGGCCCACTGCTGCGTGTTGATATCGAGTTCGGTCACCTCGAGCCGCACCCCGGGAAGCCCATTCGGGTGGTTCGCCGTGGGAGCCATCGGTGCGGCCAATAGATCAAGACGGCGTTTGATTTGGGCCTTGGTAATCATGCGATCCATGTGTGCCTGCAGTCCGATACCGTGCACCGGCCCGCCGGCGTCGCGGACGGCGTCGACGAACGTTTTGTAAGCGATCACATCGACATCATTTTCCTGCCAGAAATTGAGAATATTGTATTCGTTGATGTAGAGCTGCGCCTCGGGGTCGGCGGCCGCCGCGAGCTTGAACCATTCCGCGGCCTCGGCCGCTTGTTCCGCCACGCTTCCGCCCGGCACCGCCTTGTCCATAATATACTGCCGTTCGTGAAAGTGTTCGTTGTAGAGGTCATACACATCGACCCCCGCCCCTTTGAGGCCAGTGTGATAATCCGTCACGTGATTCCGAATACGCGTCTTAACTTGCGCCGCATCCGTCATTGCTCGCAGGTCCGTCGGAAGCTGATAAGACGCACCCCAGATCGTCACGTGACCCCGCACCCGGAAGTCGCGTTCACTCCCAAACGCCTTTAAGGCCAGCGCATCGCTGATGGTTTGTCGCGTCGTCGCGTAGGGCCGGCCTTCGGTGTAGGTCCACTTCATGTAGTTCCCAAAGGTGATGGAATTGAAATACGTCTGCAGCGCATCGAGCCCCTTCAGACTGTATTCCGCACTACCCGCATAGAGTTCACCATAGACGATTGCTGTGCCGAAACGGAAATCGTGGTTCAACATCTCCACTGCCACGCTTGCGCCGGGCAGCGGGGCTTTGGCTTGATTCGTGACCTGCACCGTTAAGGTGCTTTGGCGATGTGAAACATCTTGAGCTTGAAGACTCGCGACAACGACCGCAGCGCCCCCTAAAAGGGAGAGGGCGGAACGGAGAGAAAAAGGGCAGAGGGTCGGCATGGGGAAATCGAGGGCAAAAATAGGGATCGCCCGATAGGCAGACCCCGTTTCGATTTGAGCGCAAAGAGCGCTCGAGTCTAAAACTTGCGCAACCGTAGAGTTTATTCTGCCGCGAGGGACGATTCTCGCTTTCTGCGCAGGACCCCCTCACGATGATAACCATGAATCCACGTTCGTTGCTTCTCTTGGTTGTCACGGTGCTGGTGGCGGGTTTCGCCCTGCAAAACTGGGCAGCGTTCACTGAACCCGCTCCGCTTAAGGTCGGATTTTATCAGTTTGAAGCCCCCCTCGGGTTGCTCCTGCTGGCCCTTGCCGCGGTCGCCGTGGCCGCATTGGTCAGCTATGCCGACCAGATCAAAAAAAACGCCCTCATCGAAGCTGGCCTCACCGCCAAGGAACTCCAAGCTCAACGCCAGTTGGCCGACAAAGCCGAAGCTTCGCGCTTCACCAATCTCCAGAACTTTCTCACTAACGAGTTCAAACAAATGAGTGAAGACGAGTCCGCCTTTCGAGAGCGATTTGAGCTACGTTTGAACACCTTGGAAAAACAAATTGCCTCAGTCGCCGATTCGAGTGCCCGCCCTTTGCCCAAGTTTCCGTCGCAAGAAACCTGACCGTCTCCCTCGACCATAATTCGACGGGATTGAAGTCCTTGGAAACAGGAAACGGTCCCTTCCCGTCACGTGCCAAAAGTATTTCGCATCCAAGGCAGCATCGTGCTCACTTGGACGGTGAGGCATCGTGGATCAGATGAGGGACTCCACCGAACTCCCCTTGACGGGCTGGATGCAGTTTGTGCAAAAAGTCGACCAATGTGGGAGGGGGTTTCTACCCCGACTTAAAATCGGCCCCCCGACGCAGGTCGGGGTGTTAAACCCCTCCTATATTGACCGGATAAAACTAACTTCCGCAGTCAAAGTGGGTCACTGAGGTCACCGGAGGACGGCACAGAGTTCACCGAGCGATAGTCACGAAATAATCATCGGGTAGGCGACTCTCGCTCGGCTTCAGGGTTGAAGATTTATTCTCCTTAATTTCTCCCCGGAATCTCCGTAAAACTCCGGCTTTCCTCTGTGCCCTCTGTGACGAACTGCGGTTTGGGGAAAAAGATGCCGCGCTCAACACCCCTGACGCGTGGCTGAAAGACGCGTTATAACCTATTTGAAAGCCGGAACCGTCCTCTCCCCGTCACACGCTAACCGCATTTCGTGGCCCGGGCACACGGCGCCAACTCATGACGAGCTAGAGCGTTTCGCCACCGCCTTCGCCAGGCGCTTCCTCAACGAGGCTACCCCGAACGGCTTGGCCAGCACCCCTGCCGGGTGAATCGCATCGGCGGGAAGATTCGCCAGCTTCTGAGAGTAACCGCTGATCAATAGAACCGGAATATTCGGGTTATGGCGGTGCATCTCTGAATGCGCCTCGAAGCCATCCATGCGCGGCATGGTGAGATCCAATAGCACGCAGACCAGTTCGTTCTGATGCTGACAGAATTTCTCGACTCCATCCTGCCCGTCTTCCGCCAGCACCACCGAAAATCCCAGCTTTTTGAGCATGGCTCCCACGACGATTCGGATCGCTCGATCATCGTCCACCAACAGAATTAAACCCGAACCCTGCCAGTCTGCATCAGGTTCCGCAACGACCGGAGTCGATCTCGGTTTGACTGCCAGAGCCGGAAACGCGATGCGGAACAACGCCCCTTCTCCCACTGCACTCCGCACCGCAATGGCTCCCCGATGCGAACGCACATAACCCACCACCGCAGCCAAACCCAATCCCTGCCCCGTAAATTTGGTGGTAAAGAACGGCTCAAAAATCTTCGCCTGCACGTCCTGGCTCATTCCCAATCCGGTGTCTTCGATTTCGAGGATTACAAAATCCCCCGCAGCTAGATTCTGGCCCGGAAACTGGGTTTCCGATTCCGTTTCGCTCAAGTGACAATGCTGGGTCCTGAAGGTCAGTCTTCCTGGCGCATCGCCCATCGACTGCAACCCATTGGCCGCAATGTTCATCACGAGCTGTTGTGCCTGGTGACTTGATGCCAACACCGGCGGGAGTGGCTCACCGGGGATAAACTCAACCTTGATTTTCTTACTGATGCTCGGTTTGAGCAGCTGCAACGTGCCGTCAATCAATTGATTGAGATCGATCTCGGCAAACGACACTGGGTTCCGGCCTGCATAAGCCAGCATTTGGTGGCTCAGCGACGAAGCTTTTTCGGCCGCATCTTCGATTTCCGTGATATGGGCCAACACCGCGCTATCCGGTGCCAATTCACCACGCATGAGATTCGCGTTTCCGACAACCGCTGTCATCAAGTTATTGAAATCATGGGCAATGCCGCCGGCCAACACGCCCAGACTTTCCGCCTTCTGCACCTGCAGGAGTTTGCGTTCTTGCTGGAGTCGCCCGGCCTCGGCTTTGCGCTGCTCGGTAATGTCCCGCATAATCACCGAGAAGGTAAACGAGTCGTTTTCTTCATCACGATGAGCCACCACCACGACCGAAACCGGAATCGTGATTTTAGTCGGAGTTTCGAGGTCCATTTCCCCCTCCCAACTCCCGCAAACCTTCGCCTCCTGATACGCTGCGCCTAAGATCGTTTCGCCCGGACCGTGCGGAAACAGTTCCGCAACCGACTTTCCAATCCATGACTTTCCGTCGCTGGCCACCGGCCAAACCCCGAGTAACGAAGCATTGGCGTAAACAACTTTCCCCACGCTGGTCGTCGTAAACACGAAATCCGGGGTCGCCTCGATAATCTTCATTAACCGCACGATCTCTGCTTCCGCCCGCTTGCGGGCGTTGATGTCGAGCTGCGTCCCGGCAAAACGTTTGGGACTACCATCCGGGAGCCACTCGACCACCGATCCACGTGAGTTGACCCAGTGCCAATGCCCATCCTTTGCCCGCACTCGACAGTCCATGTCGTAGAGCGGCGTGCGCCCTTCCAAGTGATTGCCCAACGCGATCTGCTCCAACGCCGCATCCTCCGGATGTAGCAGTTCCAACCACTGATCCCGGCTCGGCTGCATTTCTTCGTCAGTGTATCCGAGGATCTCGGCGAGTCGGGAATTTCGATGCACCGCCCCCTGTTCAATATCCCACTCCCATACCCCTAATCTAGCTCCCGTGATCACCCGATTCAGCTGCTGCTGACTCGCCTCCAAACGCCGTTCGGCTTCCTCCCGTCTCGATACCAGCGTGCCCAATCCCAGTCCGGTGCCCGCCACGGCAACTTCGAACAGGATGAACACATAGGCAAAGTCGGGCGCCGATCCGGTCAATCGCATCCCCACCAACCCCGTCATCGTGATCATGAGTGTGGCCAAGGTCGCCCCCGGCAACCCATGCATCATGCAAATCCAGACCAAGGGCAAAAAACACAAATAGAAGGCGTAATGATCGCGCAATACCGGCACCGCCAAGACCACGCTAACCGATGCGATTAATAAAAACGTTCTGAAAGCGGCCGCCGTATAGTCGCTCCAACTCCAAGTAGAGAGCTCGATCGCAGGAGGGTCTCCTCGCAACCACGGTCCCACAAAGACCATGGCGATTGGCACCACCGTTAAAAGGCCACTCGCATCGCCCATCCACCAATCCAATACAATGCCCCAAAACTTGCCCGGCGATAACGGGTCATACGCACTCGCCACCGCCGTGCCGACCGTGGCGTAGATTGCCGGCGAAACTAGGACCGCCGCACAAAAAACCAGCGTGCTCTTGCGATTCCCCGGCAACAACGAAGCCCCCAGGGCCTTGCGAACCAAGGCCGCCGTCAACGTGTAGTTGGCCGTGATCAGCCCCGGAAACAGCAACGCATCGACTGGATGCGCCGAAGTCCCGACCACCGACCCCACGTAATTGACCAGAAAAACGACCGGCCAATACCGGACCCCCAATAACACTAACAAAGATAGCGCTAACCCCGCCGGCGGATACCAAATCGACACCGACACCGCCGACAACGTATCAAACCAAATCGCCGAGAAATGGAAAAATAGATGGAGGATGGCATAGGCCAAACAGACTCCCACCGGACGTGTAAGCTTTGGCATCATGACTAAGTTAGTTTCTCAGCAAGTCTCTCGAATCACAGCATGACCAGAACATAAGACTATCCCCATCCTTTCAAATTCACCAAACGAATTTTGCCGCCGGCCATCGCCCGCAAGTCCTTATTTCCGCGTAAAATAGTAAATCGATCCATCATCACTTCCTCCCACCATCGCCGACCCATTACCTGAGATCGTGACAGGCCAACTCATGTCCCCCGTGGTGCACTGCCACTGCACGCTCGCCACAATCATGGAATCAGGCGCCGCCACAATTCCGCCAATGAGATAAAAGTGCCCCGGGGTGCCGTCGGGGTGTCCGTCAGCCACCGCCATGACGCCATGCGCCAAATCGAGACAGACGCTGTTGGGATTACGCAGCGTCGCGATCTTTGCCCGCTGCACCGGCGAACCGCCCAGCACCGTGGCGGCATAGGCCAGACCCGCATCACTGCCCACATTGACGACCCCGGCAAACATGCTGCCGTCCATCGCAACCCCCACCCCGTAGATCGCATCCGCCGACCCCGTGTTGAACCCATAGGTGGGCAGACCGGTGACCACAAACGTCGCCACGTCGAACAAATGAAACTCCCCATCCGCACCTCCCGCCGCAAAGGCCGACCCATCGGGGGTCAACGAGAGCATGTGACAATATCCTTTCGGCATCGTGTAGACTCTGGCCACCACCAGCGTTCCGCCGACG
>CAXBOL010000279.1:0-6500 GCA_963977295.1 uncultured Opitutaceae bacterium | reverse complement strand
CTCGCGAGGCCTGCGCTGCTCCGGCGCGTAATTGCGGTCCTCTTCCCGCGACCTCGTTTCGAATAACCCGTGCGCCCTTCGCTTCGGCTATCTTGACGGTCGCATCCGCACTGGCTCCATCGCTGACAATAAGTTCGGCATCGGGCCACGCCTCAGTCACCTGCGACAATGTATTCGCCAGCGATAACGCTTCGTTGCGTGTCGGGATGATAATAGAGGGACCCATCACTGATGGGAGGTAGAGTCCAGAGATGGGCGGTTTATTTCCAAAACTAGTGCTTGATGGCGGACACAAGCGATAGATCGGCAAACCAACCCGTGGCGGCGCATTTCGTGTTGTCGCTGTCGACCATGATCGCCACCGCGTTCAGGACGGAAGGAGGCTCTCCGAAACAGGCCAGATAATCGGCCAAAACGTCCCGCTCTTCCTCTACCCAGATATTCGCAGTCGATTCATCACTGCGGGTGCGCAGCACGATATTGTGCACATTTTTTGAATACGGACTGGTATACCGAGATCCGACGTCTTCCCGCGCCGCCCACACATAGTTGATCGCCCGAATTCGGGTCGGTATCCACGAATGCTCAAAAACGACAAATACGCGGGCGGCGTAGTCGTCCCCGCCTTTGGTCCGTTCGGCCGGATCACCCGTCAATGTGCTCTGCACCTTCCATCGCCAACTCAGCCGGGCCAGCGTGGGCTGTTCGAGGCTTAGTTCCCGATGCAGCGAGCGGTTTCCTCCGTTACTTATCCCCTTCACCACTAAAGCGCCGTCCGCAGACGTCTCCAGATGATAGTCTGTGGCGGCGATAAACGGAAACCCTTTCTCGATCCAATTCCCTTCGAATTCGGCCTCAGAGTCTCCCAATAAAATCCGGGATGTCGTTGAAGGTGGAGTTGGATTATGGGGAGTCGCTCTCAAGCCGCTCCCGACCATTGCGAGCGTAATAAAATAGAACGTCGTCCGAAATGATCGCATGGCTCCCTGTAACAGGAGCCCGACTTCGACGCCAGATCAAGTCCACCCGTGCCTTTGGCGGACGAACGAAACTATCCACCGCCTCGACTTACATCGAGCTCTTAGCCTTAAACGCGGCGCGGAAACTGGCTTTGAGATAGTCCGCGTTCATGCGAGCAATGAAATCGTGGGAAATCGTTTTCGGACAGGCGGCGGTGCACTCATATTGGTTGGTGCAATTGCCGAAGCCCAATTCGTCCATCTTCGAGACCATGTTGAGCACCCGTTTGTCTCGTTCCGGCTGACCTTGCGGCAGGAGTGAATATTGGGAAACCTTAGCGCCGACAAAGAGCATGGCTGAAGCATTTTTGCAGGCCGCGACACATGCCCCGCATCCGATACATGCGGCCGCATCCATCGCGAGGTCGGCATTCTCCTTCGGAATTGGCGTGGCGTTGGCATCGCAGGCGGATCCGGTGCGCACACTGATGAATCCCCCGGCTTGCTGGATCTTGTCGAACGAAGAACGATCGGTGATCAGATCTTTTTGCACCGGAAATGGTTTGGCGCGGTAGGGTTCGACGACGATCACGTCGCCATCCTTGAAACTGCGCATGTAGGTCTGACACGACGCAATCCCGCCGTGAGGACCGTGGGGCTTGCCGTCTATGACCAGCGAGCACGTGCCACAAATGCCTTCCCGACAGTCGTGGGCAAACGCGATCGGTTCCTCGCCTTGGCTTTCGAGTTTGTCGTTCACCACGTCGAGCATCTCGAGGAACGACATGTTCGGGTTCAGGTCACTCGCCTTGTATTCGACAAACTTGCCTTGAGCCCTGGCATCGGCCTGACGCCACACCTTGAGAGTTACGGAAATATTTTTGGTGGAAGAAGTGTCTGCGACCATAGGGAAAGATTTTAGAGTTACGATGGGTTACTTGTAGCTGCGGGTGCTCATCTTCACGGCCTCGTAATTAAGGTCTTCCGTGTTGCGCTCCGGCACGTTGCCTTCGCCCTTAAATTCCCAGGCCGCAACATGGGCGAACTTCTCGTCATCACGCAGACACTCGCCATCGGGATGTTGATACTCTTCGCGGAAGTGACCGCCGCAACTTTCTTCGCGGGTGAGTGCGTCGCGGCACATCAGCTCGCCGAGTTCGAGGAAGTCGGCCACGCGTCCGGCTTTTTCCAGTGCTTGATTGAGCGATTGGTCCGAGCCGGGGACGTTGACGTTGGCCCAGAACTCTTCGCGCAATTCCGGAATTAATTTGAGAGCTTCCTCGAGGCCTTCCTTGGTGCGAGCCATGCCGCAGTGGTCCCACATGATCTTGCCCAGACGTTTGTGGAAATGACTGACGGTCTCCTTGCCCTTGGTGTTGAGCAGGCGCTTGGTCCGCTCGTCCACCGCAGCTGCGGCTTGCTTAAAGGCTTCGTCATCCGCCGAAGGCGTTGAGCCCGGCTTCTGCGTCGCGAGGTAGTTGCCCACCGTGTAGGGAGCCACGAAGTAACCATCGGCCAAGCCCTGCATGAGGGCGGAGGCACCGAGACGATTGGCGCCGTGGTCCGAGAAGTTGGCTTCGCCCAGCACGAATAGACCCGGCACATTCGACATCAAATTGTAGTCCACCCAAAGGCCTCCCATGGTGTAGTGCACGGCGGGGAAAATCCGCATTGGGGTCTCGTAGGCCGACTCGTCGGTGATCTCTTTGTAGATATCGAAGAGGTTGCCGTAACGCGCCCGCACCGTGTCGACGCCGAGACGGTTGATGGCGTCACCGAAATCGAGATACACGCCCAATTTGGTCGGACCTACCCCACGGCCTTCATCACACATGCGTTTGGCCGCCCGAGACGACACATCGCGCGGCGCGAGATTGCCAAAGCTCGGGTAGATGCGCTCGAGGTAATAGTCGCGATCGGCTTCGGGAATTGAGTTCGGATCCTTACCACAATCTTCGGCCTTTTTCGGCACCCAGATGCGACCATCGTTCCGCAACGACTCCGACATCAGCGTGAGCTTGGATTGGTAATCCCCCGAAACCGGAATACAGGTGGGGTGAATCTGCGTGTAACACGGATTCGCGAAACAAGCGCCGTGCTTGTAGGCGCGCCACGCCGCGGTGCAGTTCGAGTTACGGGCGTAAGTCGAGAGATTGAAGACGTTGCCGTAGCCGCCCGTAGCAAGGACCACCGCATCGGCGGCATGGCGGGTGACCGCACCGGTGATCAGGTTGCGCACGACGATGCCCTTGGCCTGACCATCAACCAAAACGAGATCGAGCATCTCTTCGTTGTTATGCATGACCACCCCACCCGAACCAATCATCTTGGACAACGCAGAGTAGGCCCCGAGCAGCAGTTGTTGCCCTGTCTGGCCCCGAGCATAGAACGTTCGCGAAACCTGAGCGCCGCCGAAAGAACGGTTATCGAGCAGTCCGCCGTATTCGCGGGCAAACGGCACTCCTTGGGCAACACATTGGTCGATGATGTTGTTGGAAACCTCCGCGAGACGATGCACGTTGGCTTCGCGGGAACGATAGTCACCGCCCTTGATCGTGTCGTAAAAAAGACGATACACGCTGTCGCCGTCATTCTGGTAGTTTTTGGCTGCGTTGACGCCGCCTTGCGCCGCGATGGAGTGGGCGCGCCGAGGGCTGTCGTGCAACACAAAGCAGTCCACTTTGTAACCGAGTTCAGCGAGGGTGGCGGCACAAGACCCTCCGGCGAGGCCAGCCCCGACGACGATCACCTTGTATTTCCGTTTATTGGCCGGATTGACCAGCTTCATGCTGGCTTTGTGATTATTCCACTTATCGGCGAGCGGGCCGGGAGGGATGTTGGAGTTGAGTTGGGCCATGACAGGAAAGCGTTAAGGGTTCGCGACGAGGCGGGCGTGGGCGGTCGTGTCGGGTGCCGGTTTGGCAATCCCCGTTAAAATGGCTCCGGGTATCGCTAAATTACCGAGAAAGTAGACGATACAGTAAATCGCCACAATCCGGCGCAGGCACCCCGACCACTGACCGTTGCGCAGGCCGAGGGTCTGAAACAATGAATCGGTGCCATGCCACAAGTGGAGACTGAGCAGCCCTACCGCGACAATGTAGAAGAGTGAAACCAACGGATTCGCGAATCCGAGAAACACCATCGAATAAACGTCGTGAACCACCTCACCCGCCGAGGCCAAAGGGATACCGAACTCTCGGGCGTCGTGCTGCATCGTCCATTCGTGAAGGTTGGTTTTAAACGAATCGGCCTCCGCAAATCCCAAGGTGAAGTGAGCCAAGTGATAGAGGATGAAGGCCAATACGACGACCCCACTCATCCGCATATAGCGCGACGCCACCGAGGCCTTGAGCCAGCGCTTGATACCATAATTGTGCGGACCTCTCGCCGTCTTGCTTTCAAGCGTGAGCACCACGGCTGCCCAGATATGAATCGCCACGCAGCCCAACAGGACCAAACGAACGATCCACAGTGCCGGGCCGAGGCCCTGTAGAAAATGGGCATAACCATTGATGTGATCCGGACTCAGGAAAATTTGGAGGTTGCCCACCAAGTGACCCGTGACGAATCCAACTAAGACTAGACCAGTAACCGCCATCAGGAATTTTCGGCCGATGGAGGACATGAACAAGTTGCGGAACAGGCTCATTGCAAAAGGAGTAAGGAAGCGGTGATCGGACAGAGCATCCGATCTTCAATTTCCTTAAACTGGAAAATGCCTGATCGATTGTAAACGTCCCAGCCCAAGAAATTTCACCCTATTAGTGAGTCTCACGCTGTGGAGTAGTTGGCTGACCAAATTTTCGGGCTGGTGCCCATCGGGCGCTCACGCCACCAACGGTTTGAGTAAGGCAAATTTGCCGCTCGCTGCCGGAATGATGTGCCGTTTGCGGAAAGCCACCACCCGGGCGTTGTCGCCCAAGACCTCCGCAATCGCCTCGACCACCCGATCAGGCGCCGAGTGGTCGGCGACATAATGGAAATCCCACCGGCCCGGCTTGCTTTGAATCAATGAATAATGCCAACACGCAAAGTCGGCCGGAATAGCGTTGTCGATATCGGTCGGCGACACGATCGAGCCGTCGGCCCGGAAATACAGTCCCCCTTCCCGACCCAAGAGTCGGAACCCCGACGGGAATCGCTGCACGACATCGCCGGTGTGATATCGCAGCAGCGGCATGGCTTCGCGATCACGGGTCGTCACAATGATCTGAAACGTGTCGGTCAGGTTCCGGTATGGCACCAGCTCCACGAACGCATTCGCATCGATGACTTGGGAATTATCCGCAAAGGCGTCTCCCACGAACAAATACCCCGCTTCGGTGGACCCGTAGAGGTCTACTTGGGGAGCGGGAAACACTTCGGCGATGCGACGGCTGTGCTGTAAACTCGCTTTGCCGTAGGTCAGGATCACGGCCTTAATGCTCGGCACCGACACGCCTCGGCGTTGCGCCGCCCGCGCCAAAAGGGACAAATAAATCGGTTCACCTTCGAGAATATCCGGTTTCACCGCCTGCAGTTCGATCACGATCCGATCCCACTCCGCTTCCGGGAACACGAAGGGATCGCTGGTAAGATTGAGGTAAACAGTGCCGTTGAGATACCGATGGGGAAACGGGTGGTCCTCGTAAGGGCACAAGTTACTTGAGCAGCCCACCGGGGCCAAGATGCACTTGCGATGTGGTGTATCGACGAAAGGCCGCAGAATCGGAGACGCTTCATACGCCCGCTTGGTCTGCATGTCCCACCACCCTTCTTCCATGATCACCGTCATCGGGCCAGCAGTCGTGCCCGAGGTGCTCTCATATTCAAAGCGCTGCTCATCGAGTCCGCGCTCAATTTCCCGATAATCGGAGAAAAAAGCCTGATGCCCGCGCTGCACGATCTCTTGCTTCGTCAACGTCGGAATCTCTTCATAGCAGCCCCAACGCAACGGCGGCTCGTGGAGGGCAAATCTCGCCCCATATACCGGACTGCGGTCATAAATACGCCGAATTTCCTGCTCCAAGATCGGCGGCACTTGATCCGGATTCAAGGACTCAGTGGAAGTGAGGGGATTGGCGAAAGTGGGCATGGGCGTCTTAAAGATAGGCAGCTAATGGGTGGATTTGGCCAAGTCAAATAGAGGGCGGATTCGAACGCCTTTGCCACCAAGGTTCGAGTAAGAAGAGCGCATTCAACATCAGTGAGTGGGTTATCTCCCCAGCCCTCGCTCGGCGCAGCACCTCATCGATTGGCACCAGACTCACCTCGAGTTCTTCGTGTTCGTCCCACGCCAGCTCCCCGGTTGGCACCACGTTGGGGACCAATATCAGATGCGATCGGTTACTTTGAATTGCCGGATTGGGATGAACCGCCCCCAACACCACGGCATCATTTCCCACGAAACCCGTTTCTTCCCGCAGTTCTCTAACCGCTGCCTGGCGAGGATCTTCGCCGGGCTCGATGACCCCGCCCGGCAATTCCCATGAGAGCGCTTCGCTGCCAAAACGAAACTGCCGGACCATCACCAGCTCGCTGCCCTCGCCGTTTCACGTC
>CAXBOL010000278.1:0-6504 GCA_963977295.1 uncultured Opitutaceae bacterium | reverse complement strand
CCCATGAGAGCCTGCGACCATCGTGACCCACCCCTTCGCGAATTGCCCGGGCCAACATGTCGTCGGACCATGTGCCTGCCCCAGTTGCTTTATCGGAGGTGATGTTGGGAGCCGCGAGGCGTTCCTCCGGCGTGTCGCGCAGAAGTGCCCCGGCCCCTAGAGTGTCCAAAATGACGGGTGCTCCAGGTTGGGTGTCGTCGCGCTCGGCGTGGCACATGAAACAATGGAGGATGCCTTCGGCCAGATACTTGCCCCGGGCAATTTTCTCGGGGGATACCTCAAAGACGACATCGGAAAGAGGGCGAGCATCGGAGGCCATGAAGTCGTCGCGGGGCGCGGCAAGACACTCGATGGCGGGCGAGAGATTCAGGGTGATGGCTAACGTGAATAAACCGAATGAGCGGGCGAATCGAAACATGACCAGGGGGAGTTGAACGAATGGGAGGCCCGCGGGAGCGGCCGGAAGTTCGATTCGGGCTACAGGTAAGAAATAAACAGCTTTGGACGCTTCGCTCGTGATGATTGGGGCTTCGCGGCTTTTTGGTTTGCAGCTCCGGCTTTCACGTAGGGTTCGGTCCAGTGCCATGTTTCCCTTCGGGGAGAATTTGTCTGGGTGATTCAAGGCGTCGAAATCAGATGGAATCGTTTTTCGACTGTGGTAGAGGTGGAAAGCGGTCGGGAACGCGAGCCTCGTCGTCGGTTGTTTCGTCGATCACCACCGGAAAGAGAAACGGCTGATCGTGCGCCATGAGATAGGTGCGCTGTTCGGCGAGGTGCCATTCCAACCGAAAGTATCCCTCGTTACATGCTTGGGTGTTGGCGGAGATGATCGGGATGAAGAGTGTGCAGTGTTGGATCTGCTTTTTGATCTTCGCATCCCAGGCGTCGCCCCCCACCAGCTCGTTCTGATCGAACCACACTTCGATCCCGCCGGATCGCAAGGATTCCGCAATACGCTCCGCCCCCTCCGCGTCTTGCGACGCGTAGCTGAGGAAGACGGCTGGGCTAGCGTTGTTCATTATTCCATTTCTAGAATTTGCTGGTCAGTGCCGGTATAGCGGGTGAATCCGCGATCAAAGGTCAGCACTTGCAGACCGTGAGCCATGGCAAAGGCGGCAAGGTATGCGTCGGTCCAGAGCTTATTCGCGGGTTGGTCGCTCTGGGTGTAGTCTCGCCACCGGATTTCGAGGCCCTGGGGTTCCGGTAAGAAAGTGACTTCATCCCGGGCGAGCAGCGTCTCGTATTGGGTCCATGCCTTCGCCTGCGAGAGCACATTGGGTCCCATAATGGCTTTGTTGGTGAGGTGGCGCAGGAAGGCCATCTGGCTGACACGGCAAAAAACGAGCACGATCTCGGATTGTTGATTCAACCACGCCCGGGTCGTCCGGTGAGCCCGGTGTTTGTCCAAAAACAGGGCCAACCAGATATTGGCGTCAGGTAGAACTGAACTAAACCCAGTCATCCAGTTGCTCAGGGGTGGGGTCGATTACGAAGTCACCTTTGCAGGCGAGGGAGGGGAATGCTTTTCTCCGAGAATTTGAGGCAGGGGCCGAGTTGGAGCGGCCATGTCGGAGTTCCTGTTGTAATGCTTTCACTACAATCTGTTTGAGGGATTGTCCGCGTAAGGCAGCAGTTGCCTTCGCTTCCTTGAACAGGGGGTCGGGCAGATCAATAGTTGTTCTCATAAAAGCATATTTATGCGTCTGTCCTTGGCGGGTCAAGCCGGTGGGCGGGCAGGAAAGTCTTAAGGTATGACGGAAAGTGGGAAGGTGGGAAGAAGTGCGGGCGCGGGTGCTTAGGCCGAGAGGCAGGGTGATTCGCTGCGCTCATGATTTTAGATTTCCGATTTCAGATTTGTGCGAAACGGCGCGACTGGAATTTTTCCGAGGTAAGGATCAGCGCGGGGAGATCGTTTTGGGTGATCTCTCATTTTCGCATCAACCCTGCCATAGTCGTGGGCGATCCGGTGTCGCATGGCGCGAATGGCGGGAAAGGGTATGGTTGGCAGTTTGCCCGCGGTGTCCTCACTGATGTGGCGAGCGGACTCCCCGACGACGGCAAGTCGCATCGACACGGCGTCTTGTTTTTCCGAGCTTTTGAGAAACGCCTCCCGCGAACCCCCGGCGACGTAGTCGCGGACCATGCGGGATGAATCCAGCATGTCCTGTAAATGAGCGCGCCCCCAACGAGGATTAGAGGGGGTAGATTTGGCGGGCATGGGCGAGAATGGAGTCACGAGGATAGTGATTGGTCATGCGTTCCACACTTTCGCGCGTGATCAGATCAACCGGAGCTCCGACGTTCCGGAAGAGTTCCTGCTCCAGCGAGAAAAACCTCAGGCCGATGGGGTGCTCGAAAGTGACCAACAGGTCCACATCACTCCCTCGTCTGGCTTCGCCAAGAGCCACGGATCCAAACACTTCGAGGCGGGTAATCTGGGTTTCCCGACAGAATGGAGCCAGCTTTTCGGCCGAGGCTTCAGGGGGAGGCGGCGTGCGGGGCCCCCGAGGAGGCGGTCGCTTTCCCGCACGAACTTCCGCTCAATACGCCGCGGCCTTGGCGCGATTGGCCTTGGTTTTGGCGAGGGATCGAACCTGACCGCCTTTTTTACTCAGCGAGAAAGAGCACGCAGTCTTTGATCTGCTGCCGGATCTTGGCATCCCACTCGTCGCCTTGTTCGAGTCCGCCCTCGACGTCGAACCACACCTCGATGCCGGCTGCGCGCAGCGCCTCGGCGATGCGACGCGCGGCCTCCGCGTCTTGCGACGCGTAGCTGAGGAAGACGGCTGGGGTCGCGGTGCTCATGGGGAGGTGTCCTTCAAAAGGTCTAGCCCGCCCACTGTAACTTCCAGGTTTTGCACGCGCTTGAGGTAAGTGGAGTCTTTGCCGGGTGAGATCAAAAAGTTTTTTCCTTTGGGGTAACGGGTGCGGAACGCTTGAAGTCCGGCACCCTCAAAGCTGTCGGGGTTCCATTTGCATTCGTAGGCATCTACTTCGTCGCGTCCGCGCGGACGCACAAAATCCACTTCGTGTCCGGCCTTGTCGCGCCAGTAACGCACCGACTCATCGGGCCGGAGTGCTTGCATCGTTTCCAAGACCAAGTGCTCCCAGAGAATGCCGCAATCTTCCGGCCGCAGGGGATCCCAGCCCCGGGCGAAACTGACAAAACCCGTATCGAAGGCATACGCCTTAGGTTGCCGCACGATCTCTGCTTGGCTTCCGCCGTGAAACGGGCGCACGAGCGTCACGGCCTTGGTGATTTGGAGTGCCTGCAGGTGGCTCTCCACCGTGGGGCGTGAAATCCCCAGCGCCGAAGCGGTGCGGCTCACTTCCAACTGACCGCCACTTTGCCGTAACAGGTATTCAATTACGGAGTTAAATTTGTTGATATCGCGAAATGCGAATAGGCGTTGGATGTCTCGAGCAAAAAACGAGTCGAGCCATTCGCGGTAAAAGGAGGGATCCTTTTGGGCGCTTAGCAGCGCGGGCGGTAGTCCGCCGTGATAGAGCCGCTTGGCCAGAGTGACGCCAAAGGCCGGCAATTCCTCGGTCAATACCGGCACGAGATGCAGGAGTCGTTTGCGTCCGGTGAGAGAGTCGCTGAATTTTCGCGTGGCCGCGAGGGTAGACGAACCGGTTGCGAGGACGCGAAGGTGCGGGAATTCATCGGCCGCAATTTTGAGCAGACGACTCGGATCGCGCAGTTGGTGAATCTCATCAAACACCACGATGGGGCGGTCGCATTGACTCAAGAATAAGGCAGGATCACGCACCCGTTCTCCGGTCACGGGCAGGTCACAATTCACATAAAGGGCTCGGTCCTCGCCCAGACTCTTGGCTAAGGTCGTTTTGCCCGAACGACGCACTCCCGCCAGCCAAGCGATGGGAACCTGCTGCCAAGCGGCTTCAAGCCGACTGAGCCAAAATGGGCGCGGGGTATTCACGTTTTCGTAATTAGCAAAAAATCCAACTATTTGTAAAGTATACTATCGTAATGCTTGATCCCGCGAGAGTGAGATGATGACACTCATAGTGTTGCGGATTGAAATCAGATAGATGCGGGCACGGAGTGAGGTTTGATCCGGTGGGTAGGCTCGGTTCCCAAATCCCAAATCGTAATTCTGAATTCGTAAATCAAGAGGAAGGTCCCTCGAGCAAGGCGTCGAAGCGGAGGTTGCCGCGGAGGCGGTCGAACATGATCGAGACCTGCTGTTCGCGAGCGAAGAAGATGGGAGAGGGCAGTTGACGGGCGTTTTCCAAGGTGGTGAGGGCGGTGCCTTCTTCTCCGAGCACGAGGTAGGCCACGGCGATCAGTATCTTGGTGGCCGCTCTATCGAGGTAGGTCCGCATCGGGACGGCGCTTCGCTCCCGGGCCGCATCCCACTGCCCCCTCAGTCGATTAATATGCATCAAGCCTTCATTCGCGCGTTCTGATGTTACCCGTCCGGACGAGCAGCAGTTTCCAAGGCTTCCCGAGCAGCAGGTGCGAATGATAAAAATCTGAGTGCTTCGTGACCACGGCCCGTTGCTCCGCCAACGAAAGTTGATTGATGATTTCGTCTGGCATCTGATTATGCGCCGTCAATTGGTTTGCGTGAATCGCGTCGTGCCCCGCCGCCTGCAGCACCGCGCACAAGCTTGGTGGCAGGTGTGCATCCACCAAGAATTTCATGCGAGCACGAGATGCTGGCTTTTCAATTTAAGCGACTGCGTGGCAAATCCCAAACACGCCAGCAAGTCGGGGCGCTCCAGATCAGGAAACTCCTTCAATAGATCCTCAATCGAATCCCCGCCGGTCAGCTGTTCGAGCATCGACTCGACCGGATAACGCTTATGGCGGATCGCGGGTTTACCGAGGCAAATGTCCAGGTCAATCGCGATACGTGACAAGAGCGAGTTCAAGAGTCGAAGTTTAGTTGGTGCAAAACACCTGTAAATCGGGTCGGGCACGCCGATTATGGGGCACCGCCCCCACGCATTTCTTCGGCGGTTGGCGATACGCTGCGGTGTCGCGTCTTGCGAAGCGTAACTTACAAAAACGGCGGGCGGGGTGAGCATCAGTAAACGGCTAGACGGGCCGAGGTTGGGGATACCGAGGGTCAAGTCGAGTCGAAGCCTTGGCGGAGTGGCCATGGCTTTTGGTAGCAGGAAATGGGTCAGATCCGATTTTGAAGTGGATCATGTGATTGAATGGCCCTTGATGAAATCATGCCTGCTTCCAGCGTGCTTCCGCAATTTCATGTGATCGGCTTCACCGGCCATCGCCGTCTGGCGGATCATGATCTGATCAAACAACGTATCGTCGAAGCGTTGAACTCGTTACGTCAGGACGATGCGGTGGAGTGGCTGGCGGTGTCGTCCGCGGCAATTGGCGGTGATACGATTTTCGCCGAGGAAGTATTGGCCCTGGGGTTGGAATGGGAGGCGCTGTTACCGTTGCCAACGGTGGATTTCCGCAACGACTTTTCGCCCGAGGAATGGCTGGTCGTCGAGGGGTTGATTGCCAAGGCGGCGGCGGTGCGGGTCGTGGCGCAGGAGGGCAATCGCGAGGAGGCGTATTTGGATTGTGGGATCGAAACGGTGAATGCCTGTGATGTGTTGATTGCAGTGTGGGACGGGGAGCCGGCACGGGGAGCGGGAGGCACAGCAGACATCGTGACGTTTGCCCGCGAATTGAAACGCCCATTGATCGTGATCGACCCGGTCAAGGGCGACGTCCGCCGGGAGAATTTTCAGCACTTCCAAGACCGTGATCCTGAGTTGGCCTTTCTGAACGGGTTGCCGGAAATTGATGCGTCGGTTGAACCGGTTGATGGCCAGGCGCTCGTGAATCGGTTCATGGACAAAACCGATCGTGCGGCTTCGTCGGGGGCGCCGAAGTTTCGCATGTTGACCGCATCGGCGGTGTTGTTGCACGTGGCGGCGACGGTGGTGGCGACGGCGGGGCTGGCGTTTCATTGGCACCCGCTTGCACTGCCGTGGGCGAAGTTATTGTTTGTGCTGGGCGCGCTCTTCTCGGCACTCGCGATTCGGCATCTGCGGGCGCAGGACACGTGGGTGCGTTGTCGACTGGCGGCGGAGTTGGCCCGGGCGATGAAAGCCACTTGGGGGATGACTAGAAAAACGGCGATGTTCGAGGATATCGATTTGCCGGAAACCCGACACTTGGTGCGGTCGTTTCACATTTTGCACCTACGGGACACGCGGGGCGGGCGGCCGAATTTGGATACATTTCGGCAGCACTACCGGATTAATCGAGTGGAAGACCAATTGGCCTATTATCGCCGCCGCTTGGCGAAAGCGGAGCCGCAATTGCGTCGCCTCCGGCTGGGGTTTTCGCTGAGCACTTTGATGGCCATCGTGGCGACGGCGGCGTATGCGATTCAGCATACGTTTCATCTGACCGAGACCCCGTGGATTGTGGAAGCAGTGGTGTTCTACTTTATGCCGATCGTGTTGCCGGTGGTGGCCGCGGCCTTCATGTCGTTTGTATCGATTAATGAC
>CAXBOL010000277.1:0-6507 GCA_963977295.1 uncultured Opitutaceae bacterium | reverse complement strand
TTGTAGCAGGTTACCCAGTAGTCGACGTGAAGATCTCGATCATCGACGGTTCTTTTCACCCGGTCGACTCATCGGAAATCGCGTTCAAGATGGCCGGCATTTTCGCTTTCAAGGAAGCAATGAAAAAGTCCACTCCAATTCTCTTGGAGCCGGTCATGAAGGTTGAGATCACGACACCAGAAGAATTCCAAGGAGATCTCATTGGTGACATCAACCGTCGTCGCGGCCGCATTAACGGCATGCAGAGCAAAGCCGGTGCTGCCATCGTCGATACGGAAGTTCCCCTCGAAATGTTGTTTGGTTATGTGACCGATATTCGTTCGCTTTCCAAGGGCCGTGCCAGTGCATCCATCACTCCTTCCCACTTCGAGCAAGTGCCGTCCTCGGTGCTCGCGAAGATTGTCGAAGCCTCGGTCCGAGCACCTGCTCGCACCTAACCCTCTGTTCTTTATATCGCCATGAAAGGCCAACGCATTCGCATCAAACTCCAAGGCTTCGATTACCGGGTAATCGATCAATCCGCCTCGGAAATCGTTGAAACCGCCAAGCGCTCCGGTGCACGGGTTTCGGGACCTATCCCGTTGCCTACCCGCATCGAAAAGCTGAGTGTCAATCGTTCCCCCCACGTCGACAAAAAGTCGATGGAGCAGTTTGAGACCCGCACGCACAAGCGTCTCATCGACATCATCGAACCCACCGCCCAAACGGTTGATGAGCTGAAAAAGCTCAATCTGCCTTCCGGCGTGGACATCACCATTAACGTCTAAATTTCCGCTCTCCGCGATTTTCAGACTCACCCAGATAATTTCACCAACAGTTTAGCGATAAATCCGGATTAACCCGGAATCGTTAATGTAGGTTCACTAAACGGAAAATCTCCACCTACCTCTTAGCCCATGATCAATACCATTATAGGTAAAAAAATCGGAATGACTCAGGTCTTTGACGCCAACAACGTCTTAGTTCCAGTCACCGTGGTCGAAGCCGGACCCTGCCCAGTCGTCCAGGTAAAGACTATCGAATCCGATGGTTATCACGCGATTCAGCTCGGTTACTCTGCCAAAAAGGCAAAGAACACCTCGAAAGCTGAACTTAATCACGCCAAAAAAGCCGGCCTCGAGTTGGCTCCACGGATTCTCGATGAGGTTCGTCTATCCGACGCGACCGATGCCAAAGTAGGCGACACCGTGACGGTGGCCGCCTTCACCGAAGGGCAAACTGTCGACGTAATCGGAGTCACCAAGGGCAAAGGTTTTGCGGGCGTCGTTAAACGCTTCCGCGTTGCTGGCGGTCCGGCCAGTCACGGTTCGATGTTTCATCGTCGCATCGGTTCGATCGGTATGCGTCAAACTCCCGGTCACGTATTTAAAAATCAACGGATGCCTGGTCACATGGGCACCGAGCGTCGCACGGTGCAGAACCTCCGCATCGTGAGCGTCAATGTTGAAAAGAATCTCTTGCTGGTCCGTGGCTGTATTCCTGGCGCGAATGGCGACACCGTAGTGGTGCGCACCGCGCTCAAGGGCCAAAAACCTGCCGCCTGATTAAAAGGAAAATAAAGACATGAATCTTACAGTTTTCACCTCTGACGGCACCAGCAGTCGCGAACAGGACTATAACCTCCCCGTATTCGAGGGAGATAAGGGTCTGCAAGCGCTCAAGGAAGTGATCGTTGCCATCAATGCCAACAACCGCCAAGGCACTCGTTCCACAAAAACGCGTGGTGAGGTCTCCGGTGGTGGCAAAAAGCCTTGGCGTCAAAAGGGCACAGGTCGCGCTCGCGCAGGATCGACCCGTTCACCGATTTGGGTAGGCGGTGGCGTTGTCCACGGTCCGAAACCCCGCGATTTCTCCAAGAAGATTAATTCCAAGGTCAGGGCTTTGGCTTTCTCCCGCGCACTATTTGATCGTGCGGTTGCCGGCGAAGTTGCCGTGATCGAAGAATTTAAAATCGCCACGCCAAAAACAAAAGCAGCGGACGAGATCCTCAGCCGCATTGCTCCCAAGGGCAAGTTGCTGTTGGTTGACGCGCTCTTCGCAGACAGCACCGTGCTGGCTGCTCGTAATCTCGAACGCGTCTCCTTCCAAGAAGCCGCTAAACTCAATTCTCACGACTTGGCAAAATATGCCAAGATCATCGTGAGTGCTCAGGCTCTCGAAGCCATCCTCGCCCGTGTCAATGGAGGGCAGAACTGATGAACGCATACAAAGTTCTTAAAACCGTCCGTCTCACCGAGAAGTCCAACGCTCAATCCGCTGAGTATGGTCAATATACCTTCGAAGTGTATCCCACCGCCAACAAGGCTTCCATCGCTGCTGCGGTTGAGGACACCTTCAAAGTCACCGTCAAACGCGTGAATGTGATGAATATTCTGGGTAAAACCACGCGAGGACGCACTGGCCGACCCGGCAAGAAGTCCGACTACAAGAAGGCCATCGTTACCCTGAAGGCCGGTGATAAAATCGAGCTCGTCTAAGGGCGCGCCTTACCAACCAGGAAAACCCATCCCATGGCTATCAAATCTACACGTCCGCTAACGCCTTCCCAGCGCTTTACCACGATCTCTTCCAGCAAGGGATTGACAAAAAAGCGGCCAGAGAAGGCCCTCACGGAGCCCAAACCCAAGACCGGCGGTCGCAACGCTTACGGTCGCATCACTTCGCGTCGTCGTGGCGGCGGACATAAACAGCTTTATCGTATCATCGATTTCAAGCGGTCCGACAAACTCGACGTGGCCGCGACGGTGATCGCGATTGAATATGATCCTAACCGTTCCGCAAACTTGGCTTTACTCGAATACCCGGACGGCGAAAAGCGCTACATCATAGCGGCTCATGGTCAGAATGTCGGTGACAAGATTGTCGCCGGAACAAAGGCCGAGCTCACCGACTTCAACACCGGGAATAACTTCCCCCTTTCATTGATTCCGTTTTCGACCAAGGTTCACTGCGTTGAATTGCTTCCAGGCAAAGGGGCCCAAATGGCCCGCAGCGCCGGCTCTTCTGTCGAACTTGTGACCATCAACGAAGACGGTTACGCCCAAGTTAAATTGCCTTCAGGAGAAATTCGCCTCGTTCACAGTCGTTGCCGCGCTACGATCGGTGAAGTCGGCAATTCCGATCATAACCAAATTTCACTTGGTAAAGCTGGTCGGAATCGTTGGTTAGGCAAACGTCCCCGTGTTCGTGGTGTTGCCATGAATCCGGTCGATCACCCCAACGGTGGTGGTCAGGGCAAGTCCAAGGGTGGTGGCGGTCGCCAACACCTCTCATCGCCTTGGGGGCAATTGTCCAAGGGGTTCCCCACTCGCCGTCGTTCGAAAACTTCGAATGGCCTCATCCTCGTTCGCCACAACGGCCGGAAGCCGCGCGGCAAGAAGTAATCAAATCGACTCACCATGGCACGTTCCATCAAGAAAGGCTTCTTCGTCGACTATCACCTTCTCGAAAAAATCGAGAAGGCGAATGCTACCGGAGGCGCTAAAAAGCCCATCCAAACCTGGTCACGACGCTCCACCATTACGCCGGAGTTCGTTGGCTTCACCTTCAATGTTCACAATGGCAAACAGTTCACCGCTGTTTACGTCACCGAAAACATGGTTGGACATAAACTCGGCGAATTTTCGCCGACTCGCATGTTCCGTTCGCACGGTGGCATGACTCGCAAGGAATAATTAATCTCAACTCTTTAGATCGTATCTAATCACGAAGCAAAGGGCAGGGTAGTCCAATTCGGATTCACTACTGTCGCCCTCCCTTTAGGGGGAATCCTCACTACACTCATGGAAGTTCAATCTCTCACCCGCTACGCGCGCATGTCTCCGCAGAAAATGCGCGAAGTGGCTCGCACCATTCAAGGACGCAAGGCTCAAGAAGCCATGGGTCTCTTGTCAGTGATTCCGCGCAAATCTGCCCGACTCATTGCCAAGACGCTCAAGAGCGCCATCGCCAACGCCGAAAACAACAACAACGTTTCCGCCGATGAGTTGATTGTGCACCGCGCGCTCATTGAACAGGGCCCGGTTCTCAAACGTTTTAAAGCGGGTGCTCGCGGCACAGCCAAGCCCCGTCGCAAGCCAATGTCTCACGTCCGCATCGTCCTCACCGACGGCAACAACTCTTAATACTTCCATGGGCCAAAAAACCAATCCCATCGGCTTCCGTCTCGCCGTCCGCCGCAACTGGCAATCCCGCTGGTATGCGACCAAAAAAGATTTCCCCACGCTCCTGCGTGAGGACCAGCTCATCCGTGAGAAACTCATGGACAAGCTCAAGCAGGCGTCGGTGCCGCGGATCTTTATTGAGCGCGCGTCCAACCGTGTCCGCGTGAAGATTTATACCGCTCGTCCTGGCATCGTCATCGGCCGCAAGGGTCAAGAGATCGAAAAGATCAAGGACGAATTGGCCAAGCTGACCGGCAAGGACATCCTGCTGGACATCCAAGAGGTCAAGAAGCCCGAGATCGAAGCGCAATTGGTCGCCGAAAACGTGGCGCTGCAACTGGAGCGCCGCATTGCCTTCCGACGTGCGATGAAGCGCACGATCGAAATCGCGATGGCTCTCGGGGCCGAGGGCATTCGTATTCAGTGCTCGGGCCGCCTCGGTGGTTCAGACATTGCTCGCCGCGAATGGCAGCGCAAGGGCCGCGTGCCGTTGCACACCCTCCGCGAAAACATCGACTACGGCTTCACCGAAGCGAACACCGTTTACGGTAAGATCGGCATCAAGGTGTGGATCTGTAAATCGGAAGCCGACAGCAACATCCCGGCCTAATTGGCCCTTTTGTAACCCTAAATAGGAAACAAATACTATGGCTCTCGCTCCCGCTCGCACCAAATACCGTAAAGTAATGAAGGGCTCCCGCGCCGGTAACGCCAAGGGTGGTAACACCATTGCGTTCGGCGAATTCGGCCTCCAATCACTTACCCGTGGCGCCATGACTGGTCGTCAAATCGAGGCAGCTCGTGTCGCGATCAATCGCTTCTTGAAGCGCAAAGGTAAGATTTGGATCCGCGTATTCCCTCACAAACCCGTGACCAAGAAACCAGCCGAAGTTCGGCAGGGTTCCGGTAAAGGTTCCGTCGACCATTACGTCGCCGTGATCAAACCAGGCGCCATGCTTTTTGAGATCGCTGGTGTTCCGCAATCCATTGCCAAGGAAGCTTGTCGTCTAGCCGACGGTAAACTGCCGTTCCACTGCCGCTTCGTTGTTCGCGAATCGACCATTTAATAATTCCGAACCCGCTTACCCGTCATGAAACCGCAGGAAATCCGCGAACTCTCGACCGCCGAGATCGAAACCAAACTCCGTGAGACGCGCGACGCGCTCGTGCAATTGCGCCTCCGCAAAAATACCGGTCAGGTTGAAAAAACCCACGAGCTGCGCGCTCTCCGCAAGGACATCGCACGATTCGAGACCATCTTAACCCAGAAGCATTCAGCCGCCGCTTAATTGCGCCGCCATTGATCCATCGCCATGTCCACACCGACTCGCAATAACCGTCAGACCCTCATTGGCATTGTCACCAGCCGCACCGGCGATAAGTCGGTCAAGGTCACCATTCCCTACAAGATTCCGCATCCCCGTTACAAGAAGGTCATCAACCGTCGTTCGGTGGTGCACGTTCATGACGAGAACAACGAAGGTCACATTGGTGACAAGGTGGAGATAATGGAGACCCGCCCGCTAAGCCGCCTCAAGCGCTTTCGTTTGCTCCGCATTGTCACCCTTTCCGCCGACGCGGAAGTCGCGGCAGCTCGCGCTGCGGCCGGTCAAACCGCCGATGTTGGCGCGGTCGAAACTGAAGCCTGAGCCTGTGCTCCCAAATTCTTAGGAGTTATATTATGATTCAACTTCGTTCCGTTCTCGAAATCGCCGATAACACCGGCGCTCGCAAAGCTCACATGATTTCCAAAAAAGGCGCCGGCCGTAATATTGCCGGGGTTGGGGATATCATCACTGTAAACATTAAGGATAGCACCACCGATGCTTCGGTGAAGAAGGGTGAGGTCGCCAAGGCCGTCGTCGTTCGCACCAAAGCTCCGATTCGTCGGGTTGATGGCAGCTACCTTCGTTTCGATTCCAACGCCATCGTGATCATCAATCCTGATGGAAATCCCAAGGGCACCCGTATCTTCGGACCTGTCGCTCGCGAACTGCGGGCGAAGAATTTCATGAAGATCATCTCGCTCGCACCGGAGGTTCTTTAAAATGCAAAAATTTCACATCAAACGGGGCGAGGAAGTCATTGTCATCGCCGGCGCCCACAAAGGTAAGACGGGCAAAGTCCTTGAACTTCTCGCGGCTAAGAATCGCGCTCGCGTCGAAGGCGTAGCGATGATGAAGCGTCATTTGAAAAAATCGGAAGAAAACCCGAACGGCGCCATCGTCGAACGTGAAGGCTCCGTGCATGTTTCCAATTTGATGCTCAAGAGCCGTTACGATGCGTCCAAGCGACGTGCCACCACGACTGCTTCTGCCTAATTTCCGTAAGCGGCCTGGCCTTC
>CAXBOL010000276.1:0-6537 GCA_963977295.1 uncultured Opitutaceae bacterium | reverse complement strand
CCGCGATGTCTTCGTGAGACACGTCGACGATGAACATTGCCTTGGGCAGGTCTTCCATATCGGCGATACCGGCAAAGTTCTTCTGCATGCGCACCATCTCACGTTTGATGGCGGCCTGTTCCTTACCACCGAGCTTGGAGAGCTCGCCGTTCAGGTCCATCGCTTGATACTTCTTATACTTGGCGATCGAGCGTTTGACGGTGGCGAAGTTGGTGAGTGTGCCACCGAGCCAGCGGTCCACACAGTAAGGCATGTTGGTCGCACCAGCGGCCTCACGCACGATTTCTTGAGCTTGGCGCTTGGTGCCGACGAAGAGCACGTTGCCGCCATTGGCGACCATATCGGTCAAGTAGGCACAGGCTTTCTCGAGGTTCGCGAAAGTTTTGCCGAGATCGATGATCGTAATACCTTGGCGATGATCGAAAACGAAGGGCTTGGAACGGGGGTTCCAGCGTTTAGTTTGGTGTCCGAAGTGGACACCGGCGTCGAGTAGGTCTCGGACCGTGATGGACATGCTGCTCATGATATTGATCTATGTTTTTCGTAACACAGGTCGGCCAGTGGGCCGCCTTGCGATCGAACTGTTGGTTATTGATATGTGGGTTAAATCCTAACGTCTCCTTTCGAGGAAAGGGTTGTCGAACACAGAGAACTGACTCGCCCTAAGCAAGAGCGGAATTAAAGAAAATCCCCGGGAGGCAATGAAGTCCGCTACCTGCATTCAGGGGAGCTTGGCGCTTATTTTTCACTCTGAATCGGATTTATTCTCAAAAAGCCTATTGACAGGTTCGTCTCCAGATTCATTCCTCTGGCCTCCCTTGATGCAGGGTGGAGCAGTCTGGTAGCTCGTCAGGCTCATAACCTGAAGGTCCTTGGTTCAAATCCAAGCCCTGCACCCAATTTAGACCCGGTCGGCCCACGCCCACCGGGTTTTTTGTGCCTCATGCCTTATCGCGTTTACCTCATAGAAAATCCTGCGGACCGTCGCTATATCGGAGTCACCGATGACGTTGCTCGACGGCTCCACGATCATAATTCCGGGGTGAGCACGTGGACTCGTTATCGTGGGCCTTGGAAACTGGTCTGGATCAGCGCCCCCCAAACCGACCTGAGCTCCGCACGTAAACTGGAAAATCTTCTCAAAAGACAAAAAGGCGGCATCGGCCTTAATCCATTCCTTCGATCTCACGGCGAATTCCTTCAACCCGGCTCATAATCCCGCACCGCGGGATCCTTGGTTCAAATCCAAGCCCTGCACCCAATTTAGACCCGGTCGGCCCACGCCCACCGGGTTTTTTTGTGCCTCATGCCTTATCGCGTCTCCCCGATCGAAAACGTGCTCGTTCTAGCTACATCGGCCTTATCGATCACGCGGAATACCAGCTGCTTGATCACTATCGTTAAGAAAGCACGAAGCCCCTGCCTCGTCTGGGGAATCGACTTTCCCCTCACACAATGGGAAAGTCAGTCCACGACTGGCCTCAATTCCATTACCGTTGGGATCGGTTTCAATTCGTGTTTAATCGTGTCCATTCGTGGTTGAACTGTTTGGATCCAATGCAACATCTCAATTTTCCACCCCATGACCAGACGTGATCTTCTCCGCCTAGGCGGGTCTTCTCTCCTCCTCGCATCCCTGCCTTCCACCCCCTTCTTGGCCGCGGCGACCGGCAACCGGCCACGCCCGCGACGCCTCTTTTTCGAGGCGACTGACCTGCCCCGGATCCGAACCAACGCCAAGTCTGCGCTGTTAAGTCATCTCTACCAACAATGGGCCGCCAGTCCACCTGATGCCCTGCAGGCGAATCTGGATAAATTCGAAGCCTCCGGCAATATCGTCTATGATTTTGCCGCCGTGCTTAACGAGCTCGAACACAGTTTGATCGTGCATCTGATCGATCCCAGCGATACCCGCCAAGCCTCGATAATCGATGCCCTTGAGCGCCTGGTTGCACGCCCCTACTGGGACTATTTTCGCGATGGCAAAACGGATGTCATCGGAATCCAACGCGCCTCTTTTGCCACCGTTCGACTCCTGTTTGCCCGGGAAGTGCTCGGGGACGCCCTCTCGCCTCAGTTCGACCAGACCTTACTCCGGGCCATCGCCGAAAAGGGCGCCCTGCCGTGTTTCCGCACCGTCTACGACATGGACCATCCCGAAACCGTCAAGGGCTGGGATTTCGATGAAAAACATGCCGGATTTTACGACATCTCGATGGAGCGTTGGCCGACGATTCTCGGGGCCAACAATCTCCGCGCAGCCCCCACCGGGGCACTTGGCCTCGCCGCCATTGCCCTGCAGGGACATGACCCTCGCGCCGACGAGTGGCTTGCGACCGCCCTCGCCAGCACAGAACGATTTCTTAAACTCGTCGCCGATGATGGCAGCTACTTCGAGGGGCTGAGTTACCTCGATTATTCGCTCCGCACCACGCTCCCGTTCATCGCCGCACATCGGCGAAACATCGGCGACGTAAACTGGCTCGAGAAAGTTAACTTCGACGGCATGCTCGATTACGTCATGACCATGCAAATGGGCCGCACGCCCACCGGGGATCCCGACATCGTCAACTTCAGTGATGCCCGTCGCAGCGTCTTTCCGGGGGCTATGTCACTCATTGGCGAATACACCGGCAATCCACTCGCCGGCTACGCCGCGCAAAATGCCGGACATCCGTATTTCTTCTACGACTTTCTCTGGTATCGCCCCGAAGCGCCAAGCGAAGCGCCTCGACTGGGCCTCTTGAATCATCGTAACGATTTCAATTGGATCATCTGCCGATCCGGCTGGCAGCCCGATGATGCCGTGCTTGCCTTCAAAAGCGGAGGACCGGCCAATCACGAACACGCCGACCGCAACCATATCACGTTCAAAGCTCACGGCGAGCGACTCCTCAACGATCATTTCGGGGCCGCCTACGATCATCGACTCGACGGATGGACGATGCGCCTGACTCGCGCCCACAACACGATCTTGCTCGACGGTCAAGGACATCAATACGTCGACGGCGTCGATGGCACCAATGACAGTAAAGCCTACGCCAATATTCTCGCCTACGAAGATCGCGGCGATGTGATGTGGTGGACCAGCGACGCCACCCCCGCCTACGTCATTGAAAACTACCACGTCACACAGGTCCTGCGCACCGTGCTCTACGCCAAACCCGGTGTTATCATCATCCACGACCAAGTTCGCTTCCGCTACCGCCCTCAAACCGTCGATGCCCGCTTTTATCCCGACAACGCCGACACCCTCGCGCGCCTCTCGACGCGCGGCAATCGCTTCACTCTCTCCCGACCTCATGCCCAACTGCATGGTTTGGTGAGTTCCGACCAAGGTGTTGCGCCCCGGTTGACCCAGCTCGAGGTCAAAGCCACCACCGGCCACTTCCCTTGCGTCAGGGATGGCTTTTCTAAGTGCGTCTGATTCCATGTTCAGGTCACACCATACTACCCACGCCTCGTGACCGTCCTTGCGGCAACGTCCGGCCCCGACTCACCCTCGCCCACCCTCAAGATCGCGCAGACCGGCAAACGCTGGGATATCGCCGCCGGCCACACCAGTATTCAACTAACCCCTACTCCCTTCGCTCCTCGAATTAACCTTGTCTAAAACTTCCATGATCGCGCGCCCCTCCCGAGCTCTCCTTCGACTTACATTAGTGGCCATCGCTTTGCTCGCCTTGCCCGCGCCCTCATTCGCCCGCCCTCCCAATATCGTGTTCATACTGTCCGATGATCTCGGTTTCGGCGATATCGGCGCGTTCGGTCAAACCAAGATCCGCACCCCCCACCTCGACCGCATGGCCGAGGAGGGCATGATTTTCACCCAACACTACGCCGGCAACGCCGTGTGCGCACCGTCTCGTTCCGTCTTGATGACCGGGCAACATCCTGGGCACACCTACATCCGCGACAATCGCGGTATGGCCAAGGGCGACATCATCGGTAAACCTGAAGTCGAGGGTCAGTTTCCGATTCCCGACGCGACTGTCACGCTTGCCGAGGTGCTGAAAACCGCCGGCTACACCACCGGCGGTTTCGGTAAATGGGGGCTGGGCGGTCCCCGCACGACGGGGGAGCCGCTGCGTCAGGGTTTCGACCGCTGGTTCGGTTACAATGGCCAGGCGGTAGCGCACAATTTTTACCCGACGTATTTGTGGGACAACGACAAGATCATCCCGCTCAACAATCCTCCGTTTTCCGCGCACGATACGCTTCGCCCCGACGAAGACCCCAATGACCCCGCCAGCTATAAACGTTTCCAAGGCCAGGACTATTCCGCCGACCGAATCTCCGCTGAAGTGCTCAACTTCATCCGCGACAATCGTGAAAAACCGTTCTTCGTCTACTGGCCCACGACCGTGCCGCACGTCGCACTTCAAGTCCCCGATGATTCGCTCGCCGAATATCTCGGGGCATGGGAAGATCCCCCCTACCCGGGCGGCAAAGGCTACATCCCTCACTTCAAACCCCGTGCTGCCTACGCCGCCATGATCACACGCATGGACCGTGACATCGGCCGAGCCATGGATTTGGTCAAATCGCTCGGCCTTGATGACAACACCATTTTCGTCTTCACCAGCGACAATGGCCCCACCCACGGCACCCATGAGGGACTTGCGGGCACCGATGCCACGTTCTTCGACTCCGCCGGTGGCCTCCGGGACGGCAAAGGCTCCCTCTATGAGGGTGGCGTCCGCGTGCCCACTATCGTGCGTTGGCCCGGTAAAATCGCCGCCGGCACCACCTCTGATCGTGTGACCGGGTTCGAAGACTGGCTCCCGACTCTAGCCAGTTTGGCGCAGACCTCCGCGACTCCCGCTGCAATCGACGGTATAGATTTCTCCCCTACCCTACGCGGCGAGGATCAGGAACCCCGCCCTTTCTTGTATCGCGAATTCCCGTCTTACCGCGGACAACAATCCATTCGGGTCGGTAACTGGAAAGCCATTCGCCAAAACCTGATGCCACGCAAAGGTGAAACCCCGGTGCTGAAAACCGAACTCTACGATCTGAGTAACGACCTCACCGAAAGTCAGGATGTCTCAGCCGATCACGAAGAGTTGGTCACCTATCTCGAAAAACTCATGGCCGCCAATCGATCCCCCAGTGCCGAGTTCCCTTTCCCGGCATTAGATGAAATACCCGCGACCGACTCCCCCGCGACCGAGTAAGTCCAACACTGCTGTTTTCACGCAAAGTCCCGGAGACAGAGAGAAAGCCGACAGGTAAGCCATCCGCTGAGCCTAGCGTTCTTTGCGGCTTGGTGACTTTGCGTTAAAAGCAATTCGGTTCGACTGGGCCCATTGCATAGCCGCAGACTCACGCCTAGCGCACCAACGGTCCGCCTCTCGGCGTAAGCGAGAGTTTATTCGGATCATAGTTCGGATTCGCATGCGCCATCTGCGCTCCGACCGACACCCGCCACGCGTCCAATTTCTGGAACAACTCAAGTGCCTTTGCCGGCATTTCCGCCGCGAGATCATGCGTTTCCCCAATGTCGTCGGCGAGATTGTAGAGCTCCACCACACCATCCACATGATATTCGACCAAACGGAAATCACCCGAGCGAATCGCACTGTAAGGTGTCGCGCCTTCGGTGTGATAATGCGGGTAGTGCCAAAACAGATCGCGAGGCGACAGTGACTTTGCATCCCGCTTCAACAACGGAGACAGATCCACGCCATCCAAAACCAAATCCGGCAGCGGCACATTCAAAGCGTTGAGGATCGTGGGATAAAAATCCATCGTGATGATCGGCGTTGTTTCCACCGCGCCACGTCGCCCCCCGGGATACTTGATCACGCCCGGCACCCGCACGCCGCCTTCGTAAACCGAACCCTTGCCGTTCCGCAGCGGGGCATTGTTGGTGATCGCCCCTTTGTCCTCTGGATCGAGACCGCCATTATCTCCCGTTAAAATAATGAGCGTGTTTTCCGCGACTCCCGCCGCCTCCAACGCCGCCCAGATCCGCCCCACCGATTCGTCCAGCGATTGCACCATCGCCGCGTAAGTTGCATTGCGATGCCGTCCGTTCGCTTTCACTTTTGGCGTATACTTTTCGATCAACTCCGGTTTGGCCTGAATCGGGGTGTGGACCGTGTAATACGGCAGGTAGATGAAAAACGGGCCGTTCTTCCAATCGCCGATTAACCGCACCACTTCATCCGTCAAGACATCGGTCAAAAACGCCCCCTCCTTCGCCTTCGGCATGTTCGGCATGGTCAGCCCCGAACGCGAAAACGGCGCGAAATATTTACCCGGTTGCCCCCAACGATTGCCCCCCACGTTGACATCGAATCCGTGATGCTCCGGCCAATAAGCCATCTCTTCCTGACTCCCCGCCGGCGCGTCCGGCGTCAGGTGCCACTTGCCCACACTGGCCGTATGATAGCCACGAGCCCGTAACACCTCCGCGATCGTGGTCTCATCGAATTCCAAACGCTGCGTCCAATCCGGCTCCGCCAAGGGAACGTTCTGATAATTCCTCGTGTGCCCCGCGATCCAATCTGTCACATGGAGCCGCGCCGGATA
>CAXBOL010000275.1:0-6546 GCA_963977295.1 uncultured Opitutaceae bacterium | reverse complement strand
CATGGCTTAGGGAGGAAGTCGCCGGCCACAGGTTGGGGCGAAAAACCGCTCAGATGTCCGCTGGGGCTGAGGTGACGGGTAATTGGCGACGGCGCGGAGTGGGACGGAGGGACGATTGGAGGGCACGGGACGTGATAACGATAATGTGCGGTGAGTCGTCTTTAGCCGCAATCGGGTTCCGTGTCGTCGTCGTATTTTGACACAGAGGTGAGTGCGGGGATTCGGAGTTTGGTAGTCGGTGGCGTTGGACCCTGACCAAGGGAGGCGGAGCGGTGGGGACGGTTATGGGCATGGAGTCCACCGATTTTATGGCAGCGGTCAAAATAACCAGACTCTAGGGCATCGCCGCAATGACGTCCCACAGGGGTTTGAGATCGGGATCATCCAAGGCTCCCTGCCTGAATTCTTCGTCCATGGCGCAGGCTTTGATCAACCGTCGCATGGCTTCTTGCCGATCGCCAAGGAGGCAGGCGTAGCAAGCGAGATTGTAGTGGAGCACTGCGCTGGTCTTCCCGTGAAGCAGTTCAGCGCTCAGCAGCACCTCGCGGGCCTCTTCCACTCGATTCAACTCCCGCAAGGCAAATGCCCAGGAGATCCACCCCTGATCTTTTTTGGGCACGAGTTGGGCAAGCGTTTCGGCGATTTGCGCAAGTTGAGGCCATTGTTCCGACTGATGGTAGAGATCCACTCGCAGGTGCAGCACCGGGGCGGATTGGGCCTCCGGTCCCTGAATGCAGGACAGCTCGGTTGCGGCCTCCCGGAGCAGGCCCAGCGTCAGATACCCGGAAGCGTATTCGAGTCGGCGGTGGGTGGGGATCATGATGGGGCAGAGAAGGCGATAGTGGGAGCGGGAGCAACTCTGACCGCGGTTCGGCCCGTAAAACAGGAACCAGAGGTTCGGAGGCATCAATTTTGGGAAAAAGAGGAGATTTCATGTCCGATATTGGCCCGATGGCAGTTGATCTCACATTGTCCGGGTTTGCTGATCAAGGTGAGGAGGATACCTCATGCAGCGGAGACGGACGCCCTCGAACGGGAAAGCCGTCGCGTTCGCGGATATTCGCCCGGGTATCGGAGAATTCCCTAATCTTCGTTAAAGCTAGGAGAAGAATAGGTTCGAGATTTGTAAAACCTCGCTGCCCCCCCTTGTCTCCTCGGTCGTTGACCTCGATTCCCGTAAGAATTTGTTACTCATTCTCAATAGTTTTGGATTGTTAATCTCCCTTCTCAAAGCTTACTCGGGGTTATCTCTTTTGATCCAATGGTTTATGCGCTCCGTTGCCCCTCAGGTAAAAACTCCAAAAAAAGCGAAAACACTCTAATGAAAATAAATAGCACTAAAAGATGGTTCGCGGCTCTCGCGTTGGCTCTGGTCACCGCGTTTGGGGCGTCTGCTCAAACGGCTTCGTTGACAACGACCACCACAAATTTTGACCCTGCCGGAGGAAGCGTGACATTTAACGTCACGTTTGATTACACCGGGCAGACCTTGACCCAATTGGGTTTTGATATCGATTTGCCCACGGGGTGGTCTTTTGGCAGCTTCGAATTCGCGGCTAATCCGAATTTCAATCCATTCTCGTTCCCGCAGTCAGGGGATACGGGCACTGTAAGTTTCGCTTGGTTAAATTATCCGCCGAATTCCAATTCGACCACCTTAACGCTCAATTACGACTCTGGATTCACTGCTGACCAAGTCATTTCAGGCACGCAGATTTACAAAATTTCGGGAGATTCCTCCGCGAGCAACTTGGCTCTCGGTCCGGTGACGATCGCCGCTCCTCCAGTCGCTCCCGCCATCACCACCGACCCTGAGTCGTTGACGGTTAACGAGGGGGCTTCAGCTTCCTTTACCGCCGCCGCTTCCGGCAATCCCGCCCCCACCTTCCAATGGAAAAAAGACGGCGCTGACATCAGCGGTGCCACCTCGGCGACCTACACGATTGCATCCGTTTCGGTCGCAGACGCCGGTTCTTACACCGTAGTAGCCACCAACAGTGTGACCTCGGTTACCAGTGCGGCGGCCACCCTGGCCATCAACACCGGCCCGGCGATCACCGCCCAACCTGAATCGGCCAGTGCCAACCAAGGCACAGATGTGACCTTCAGCGTCACCGCGACCGGCACTTCGCCACTGGGCTATCAATGGCGTAAGGACGGCAGTCCCCTCTCTGGCCAGACCAGTGCCAGCCTGACTCTCAGTAACGTTCAACCCGCTGATGCTGGTTCCTACGACGTAGTGATCACCAACTTGGTCGATACTGTCACCAGCAGTGCTGCAACTCTCACCGTGGTCGAGGCCCCGGCTATCACCACGAACCCTCAGTCGCAGACGGTTTCTGAAGGAAATTCAGTCGCGTTCACGAGTGCAGCCAGTGGCACCACTCCGCTGACCTACCAATGGTCGAAAGACGGCTCGCCGATTTCCGGAGCAACCGATGCAAATCTAGCCATTGCCAGCGCTGCCCGCGCGGACGCCGGTTCCTATTCGGTTACTGTCACCAATGCGGCTGGATCTGACACCAGTGAAGCTGCGACGCTCACGGTCGATTTCCAACCGGTGATCACCGCCCAGCCCACCGACCAAACTTCAGGTGTCGGTGGCTCTGTTCAATTCTCCGTCACTGCCGAGGCTTCGCCCACGGCGACCTACCAATGGAATCGTGATAGTTCTCCGCTTTCCGGTGAAACTGGCCCGACCCTTTCACTGTCTGGCCTCCAAAATTCCGATAATGGTGCCACGTTCAACGTGTTGATCACCAACTCGGTGGGTTCAGTGACTTCCGCCACCGTTACCCTGACCGTCAACGAAGGCCCGGCGATTACGACGCAACCTGAGAGCACGGTTGCCAACGAAGGCAGTCCGGCCAGCTTCTCGGTCGTGGCGACGGGCAATCCGGCCCCGACCTATCAATGGATGAAGGGCGGCGCGGCCATCTCCGGCGAGACCTCCGCGACCTTGAGTTTCGCGACGACCACGCGGGCGGATTCCGGCAGCTACTCCGTTGTCGTGACCAACGATATCAGCTCGGTGACCAGCGCTGCGGCGACGTTGGACGTCCAGTTTGCTCCAGAAATCACGACGCAACCAGTCGATACGACCGGCAGTGTGGGTGGTTCGGTGACGTTTAGTCCAGACGGTAACGGTAATCCGGAGCCCACCTTCCAATGGTTCCGAGGCACCACGCCGATCTCGGGTGCGACGGAAGGAACGCTGACCCTCAACGACCTACTCCTTTCGGATAATGGAGCCACCTTCTATCTCGTGGCCACCAATTCGGTCGGCAACGTCCAGACGGATGTCGTGACTTTGACGGTCAATGAAGGCGCAGCCATCACCTCCCAGCCTCAAGGCGCGACGGTGGAGGAAGGTAACTCTGCTTCATTCTACGTCGTCGCCACCGGCAATCCGACTCCGACTTACCAATGGAAGAAGGATGGCGTGGATATTTCGGGTGCGACATCGGCAACCTTCGACATCGCCTCCACCTCCCGCACCGACTCGGGTGAATACACCGTAGTCGTCGACAACGGGGTGGGTAACGCGACCAGCACTGCGGCGGTCCTCGACGTGCAATACGCTCCTGAATTTACGCTGCAGCCCGTCGATACCGCCGCCGGTGTCGGAGGGTCGGCAACCTTTACGATCAACGGTGTCGCCAATCCCGACGCGGAACTGCAGTGGTTCCGCAATACTGAACCCCTCAAGGGCGAAGATCAGAGCACGCTCACTGTAACGGACCTCACGCTCGAAGATTCGGGTGCCACGTTCTACGTCGTCGCGACTAACTCAGTCGGCACGGCCACCTCCAGCACGGCCACCCTCACGGTGCGCGAGATCCCCGTGATCACGCTGCAACCCGTCGGTGGCACCGTAAATGCCGGAGGGAGCTTCACGTTCTCCACGGATGCCTCGGGCACACCAACGCCGTCCTTCCAGTGGCGTAAAGATGGCTCGAACATCGGCGGTGCGACCAGCAAGACCCTCGTTCTCTCCGGCTTGGTCGGTGATGACGCCGGCAGCTACGATGTCGTGGTCTCCAATGCACAAGGTTCGGTGACCAGTAACGCCGCGGTGCTCGTGGTGCCGACGCCTCCGACCATTACCACTGCTCCGGTCGGGGGTAAGAAGATCGTGGGCGAAAGCTTTACCTTCACCGTCGTCGCTGACGGCACGGATCCGCTGTCTTATCAGTGGGCCAAGGGGGGTAGCCCGATTTCTGGGGCGACCAGCGCCAGCCTCACTATCGCTTCACTGGTGGTAGAAGATGCGGGTAGCTACACGGTGTCCGTGAGCAACGCCATCGGTTCCGTCACCTCGGGTGGGGTCGATCTGGCCGTCGATAAGGCTCTCCGAGCCCCGACGATCACGACGCAACCCATTGACACCAGCGTCCGCACCGGAGCCGCCGCGTCCTTCCAGGTCGTTGCCGCCGGTAACCCCGTTCCAACCTACCAATGGCTGAAGAACAACGTGGCGATCGCGGGTCAAACCGGTTCCAGCCTCACCATCGCCAACGCTCAGGCCGCTGATCAAGCGTCCTACAGCGTCGTGGTCACCAACTCCCAAGGTTCCGCTTCGAGTAATCTGGTTCGTCTCACCGTCACCACGGCCGATGTCGCCCCGGTCATCAACTCGCAGCCGAAGGATGCGGTCGTAGGTAAAGAAACCTCCGTCACCTTCGCGGTGGGCGCGAGCGGTGTGCCTGAGCCGACTTACCAATGGCGTAAGAACAGCGTCGATATTGCAGGTGCCACCAGCGCCTCCTACACGATTGCTTCCGCCGCGCTGTCGGACGCGGGCACCTTCTCGGTGGTCGTGACCAATTCGGCCGGCACAGTAACTTCCCGGAATGCCACCCTCGGAGTGCTCGAAGAGCTCTACGAAGGCACTTACTTCGGTTCATTCGGACCTGGTCGCGGTCAATTCGCGGTGACCATCTTCGCCGACAACACCGGTATCTTCCTCGGATTCGACGAACAAGCAGGCTTGTATGTCCAAGGCACCGTGACGGTCGCTGCGGATGGCAGCTTTAGCTTCGAGGTTGATAATCCCGCCACCACGACAGCGGCAGGTGCTCGCACCCCGCAGGCTGATCAAGCCGGTGGAATTACCGATGGTGTTCAACCTGAAGTCGCCCGCGATCTCGTCGCCTTCAACGCGAAGATTGAGCGGAACGGCTCAGTCGCTGGCACCGTAACCGGGGTTTCCGGTCTCTCGATGACCGCCACCAAGGAAGAGGGCACCGCGGCCAGTGCCGGTTATTATGAGGCCAACTCTGGTGGTAGCACGGACTCGACCTTCACGATTGTGGCGCCTTCCGGCAAAGTCTTGTTGGTGGCTAAGACCGCAACCGGTGGTGACGCCGGTGTCGGCACCGCCAGTGAGTCGGGTGCCATCGCAGTGACGACGGTGAAAAACCAAACCGTTGCCGCAACCGTTTCGGCCACCACCTCCACGATCGCCGCGGAAGTAACCTCGAGCACGGGGGCCAAGACCTCCTTCAGCGGAGGCAGTGCGGCGGTTATCGCCACCCAGCGCTTGGTCAACATCTCCTCTCGTGCCTCCGCTGGCACCGGAGTGGAGCAGACTATCGCAGGTATCGTGATCACCGGACAAGATTCCAAGCCAGTCCTGATTCGCGCCATCGGCCCGGGTCTGAGTGGCTTCGGCGTCACGGGCGTGTTGGCCGCACCGAAACTCGAGCTCTTCAAGGGGCAAACCCTGATGGCCTCGAACACAGGCTGGTCGACTTCTGGTAAGTCCGCTGAAATCGCGGCCTCCGCCGCGGTGGCTGGTGCGTTCGCACTGGATGCGGCCAACGCCGACTCCGTCTTGTTGGAAACCCTCGCCCCGGGGGCCTACACCGCGATTGCGGGTGGTGCCGACGGTGGCTCGGGCGTCGTCCTCATTGAGGTTTACGATCTATCGACTCCGACTCCGGGCCAAAAGCTGTTCAACATCTCGACCCGCGCCGCCGTGGGTTCAGGTGACAGCACGGTGGTCGCTGGCTTCGTGGTCTCGGGTTCGGTGCCGAAGCGGGTGCTCCTCCGGGGTGCTGGTCCGGCTCTGGCTGGCTTCGGTCTCTCCGGTGCCATCACCGATCCGCAGATCAAGCTCTTCAAGGGCAACACCCAAGTGGCGAGCAACGACAATTGGGGCACGAATGCCGCCGAGGTCACGGCTGCTTCAACCGCGACGGGCGCGTTCCAATTCACGGCCGGCAGCAAGGACGCAGGAATGGTAATCAACCTCGAGCCAGGTGCTTACACGCTGCAACTCAGCGGTGTGGGTGGTGCTTCAGGTGTCGGCCTCATCGAGGTCTACGAGATCCCGTAAGCGAAAGCGCCGCAGGCGCGATTCCCGAAGAAATTCCAATCCCGCCGACTTTTGCAGTCGGCGGGATTTTTTTTTGGTGCCTGGGAATGCGGTTGGTCATGAACGACCGGAATGCGCGACCCAACCAGAGTCGCGCTATGCCGTTGGATTGACTAGAGTGTGTCTTGGAAATAAAAGGCTCCAGCGTGAGGGTGAAATGAGGCTCG
>CAXBOL010000274.1:0-6548 GCA_963977295.1 uncultured Opitutaceae bacterium | reverse complement strand
CCCCACTCCGTGTGCCCTCCCGCATATCAAACAACTGCCGAAACAAATAGCTCGGTGAGCGCCCCGCCAGTCGCGGGATATCAGCCATGCCGTGCAAGTTCGCTCCATGACAAATCGCGCACGTGACGGTTTTACCGTCGCCTCCTGACGCAACCAGCCGAGCCCCTCGCGACAAACTGCCCCGCGGCACGTAGGCGATGTAGGGCGTGCGAGAATCTCGTTTTTCGAAGCGCTCAAAATCTTCCGCAATTTCGATGATGCGGTTCCCAATCGGTTCGCTGCCTCCGGCGGGATCCCGCGCCAACATCCACCCCGCCACGAGGGTGCGCGGCACGGTGTCCGCTTCCACCACGTGCACGAATTTCTCCGGGCGCACCGACGCAAAATAAGCTGCCGCCGCCTCGATGTCGGCCTCACTGATTTGTTTGGCCAGCGCGACCATCCCCGTCTGCGGCGCCCGATCATGTTTGGAGCCCAAACGGTGGTCGTTCCGAAAGGCCTTCATCTGCGCTTTAAAATAGTCCGGTGTGAGTCCCGCCAAGCTCGTGTTTTCCGGTCGCCCCGAACCATTGGGCAAGTGGCAATACGCACACGCAAACACCGCCGGGTCTTTACGGCCGTGCGACACAATTTCCGGCATCGTTGGGTGCCGGTTCGGATGCCAATCGGCGACCGGATTTCCCGCCAGCAATTTCAATTCAGATCGCGTGTAGGTCACCTCGCTCTCCGGCACCCGCAGAGCGCGTCCTTCATCCGCCGGCCCCTTGGCGTCAGGTGGATTCACCGGATAAGCCCAAGCCGGGGCCTCTGCCCCAACTCCACTGGCGGTGAAGAAACCAGCCACGAGTGATCCAATCAAAATCAAGCGTCCAGGGGTAAGCATCGCTTCATCAGGACAACTTCCGCTTCGATGACCACGCCAAACCTCACCAGTCGCCCGCTCTGGTTGGAGCGACATTCAAAACTATTAGTTTCCCCAACATGGTCATCTTGGCCACGTTCCGCTTGGCCTCCCCGGCTAAGGCGACTCAAGATTGAAGGAGACTCCAGCGCCCCCCTCCAATAAACGCTCGAGGCACGCCGCAACTGAGCCCCTCCCCAACCCTTCCACTGATGAACTGTTTAAACAACGACCCGATTCCCCTCTGCTCTCATTTCAGTCATTGGATTCCTATTCGAAAATTTCTCCACGATATACTCACCGCTTCCCGTATCCGCCTGCTTTGGTTAGCGGTGGGGAGCTCCCTGCTCTTGAGTGTGGCCCAAGCAGCGTCGACGCTTCGCCCCAACCTGATTTTCATCCTGACCGACGACCAGCGCTACGACACCCTCGGCGTAACCGGTGATGGCTTCATCAAAACCCCTCATCTCGATCAACTCGCGGCCGAGGGCATCTTGTTCGCCAACGCGTCCGTTAACAGCGCCATTTGCACGCCCAGTCGAGCCTGCTATTTTCTGGGGCAATACGAGCGTCGCCACGGCGTGAACTTCAACTCCGGCACCGCCATGGCCCCCGAGGCCTGGGCCCAGAGCTACCCAGTCAAACTCCGCGAGGCCGGTTATTTCACCGGCTACGTCGGCAAGAACCATGTGCCCATCGGGGCCCAAGCCTACGACACGGGTATCATCGAGCAAAGTTTCGACTTTTGGTATGCTGGACACGGTCACTTGCGCTTCTACCCCAAAGAGCGCCAACCTATTTTCCGCGGCGCCAAAGCCGACACCCAAATCGAAATCATCAACGAGGGCGCGCAAACCTTCCTCGATTCCGCCGATGGCTTCATCAAAGGCGCCGCGACCTTCCTCGACCATCGTCCGTCCGATCAACCGTTCGCGCTCTCGATCGCCTTGAACCTGCCGCACGGGTCCAGCACCGGCACGATGAAACTCCTGCCCTCCGACCCCGAGCTCTACCGCACCCGCTACCGCGACCACCTCGCCGCCCTCGCCCTGCCGACGACCTACGTCGCCCGCGCCGACATCACGACCCCCAAGCTTCCGCCCGACGTGCTCTACGCCAACATGCGCCAAACGGGTTACGATGAGGTCGACACCCCCGAAGCGATGAAGGATCTGCTCATCCGTGAAACTCAGACCATCACTGGCATCGACCAATTCGTGGGCGCCTTGCGTGCCACGCTCGATCGTCTCGGTGTTGCCGATAACACCGTAATCATTTTCACTTCCGATCATGGCATCATGCGCGGTGAGTTCGGTCTCGGCGGCAAAGCCCTCAACTACGAGACCTGTCTCAAAGTGCCGCTCATCGTCCTCGACCCTCGCCTCCCGGCCGCCCAACGCGGCCGTCGTTCGATGGCGCTCACCGAATCAGTCGATATCGCGCCGACTCTCCTCGATTACGCCGGTATCAATGCCCCTGATACGATGCAAGGCCTCAGTCTGCAGCCCCTCGTTAACGGTCGCGCCACTGACTTGCGCAACTCCAGTTTCGCCGAAAACCTTTGGTCCACCTACTTCGGCAATCCCCGCATCGAAAGCGTGCGCACCCAGGAGTGGAAATACATCCGCTACTTCACCAACGACCGCACCCAATTTGCCGACGTCACCGCCAAGACTCAATACCTCGTGACCGCCAGCCAGGCCCAACACTACGCCGAATGGCTCACGTCATCCGTGAAAGGCGAACCGCCCGTCTACGAAGAACTCTACCACCTCGCCTCCGATCCGAAGGAAACCACCAACTTGGCCGATCGTGTCGCCTACGCCGCCAAACTCGCTGAACTCCGTGCCGAATGCCAACGCCTCGTCACGATGGCCAAAGGCGACGTCAACACCCCACCCGCCACCGTCCTCGTGCCCAACATCAAAGAAGGCACCACCAAGAAACAGAGCTAATCCCGTCTACCAAACCACTGAATTAATTAACCACAGATTCACACCGATGGACACGGATCCAATCCCCACTCCGCCAGGTAATTCTCGATATTCACCAACCCAGGCTGACGGGTTCCATCGCGTAACGGTAGTGGCCTGTGTTGCGAAGCCTTGGCGAAGCAGTAAGCCATTCGCGTCCATTTGTTCTTCAATTGCCCAAAGGGCACCCATTCATCACCCCTTCGGGGCACGCTTTTCAAGCGCACCACCTACGCGCTTTCGCGCTCCGAGTGGTTTAAAAAACTCCCTGCCTCTCAGCTCACCAAACCACTGAGTTAATTAACCACAGATTCACACCGATGGACACAGATCCAATCCCCACTCCGCCAGGTAATTCTCGATATTCACCAACCCAGGCTGACGGGTTCCATCGCGTAACGGTAGTGGAGCCATCTGTGTTAATCTGTGGTTAAAAAACAATCCTGCCTCTCCGCTCCATCGCCCTTCCCTAATCTCCACCGTGCCTCGCATCCGCCTCCTCCTCGCCGTCTTCAACCTCCTCTTCGCCGCCTCACTCTTCGCTGCGAACAAACCCAACGTCATCATCATCCTCACCGATGACCAAGGTTACGGCGACGTGGGGTTCAACGGGAGCACCGACCTCAAAACTCCGCACATCGATCGCCTCGCTTACGATGGCGTGCGTTTCCCCGCCGGTTACGTCACGCACCCGTATTGCAGCCCTTCTCGCGCCGCCCTCATGGCCGGCCGCATGCAGCAACGGTTCGGCCACGAACATAACCCTCAGAACTCTTTTTCGGATCACACCCAAGGCATTCCCGAATCCGAAATCCTCCTGCCCGCCCGTCTCAAGACCGCCGGCTACGCCACGTCCCTGATCGGCAAGTGGCATCTCGGCCACGCCGAACCGTTTCACCCGCTGAATCGCGGATTCGACGAATTTTTCGGCATGCTTAGCGGTGCCTTCAACTACTACGGGACCCCTAAGCCCGACGGTGAAACCATCATGCGCGGACGCGACTCGGTGCCCGCCAAGGACATCTCCTACCTGACCGATGACTTCACCGATGCCGCCGTGGATTTCATCCAGCGCCATCGCCAAAAACCCTTCTTTCTCTACCTCGCCTACAACGCCCCGCACGCACCGGATCACGCCACGGCCAAATACCTCGATCGATTTCCTGCGCTCACCGGCAAACGCAAAATCTACGCCGCCATGGTCAGCGCCGTCGACGATGGCGTCGGGCGCGTCATGGCCGAACTCAAGGCCCAAGGCATCGACGACCACACGCTCGTCTTTTTCCTCAGTGACAATGGCGGTCGCGCCAGCGTCGCCAACAACGGTCCGCTCCGTGGGCTCAAGGGCCGCACCTACGAAGGCGGCGTCCGCGTGCCCTTCGCCGCCCGCTGGCCTAGGCACCTCCCGGCCGGCATTGAATATACCCAGCCCGTGAGCTCCCTCGACATCCACGCCACCGCGCTCGCGCTCGCCGGCGTCGCCGCGCAATTTGCCGACCGCACCGAAGGCGTGAACCTCATTCCTTTCGTCGACGGCACCAACCCGAAAGCTCCCCACGACATCCTCCACTGGCGCGTCGGCGGTGGTTGGGATTTCGCGCTGCGTGAAGGCAACTACAAGCTCGCCAAACCCGGCCTGCAACCCCGCGTCGAACTCTACGATCTGAGCACCGACCTAGGCGAACAGCACGATCTCGCCGACGAGCTGCCCGACGTCAAAAACCGCCTCCTCGAAAAACACATCGAGTGGGACGCCGCCAACGTGCCCCCCCTCTGGCTCGACCCCCACGTCGAAAACATCCGCCAAGAAAACGCGGCCGGCGTGATGTGAACAGTGCGAGCCAGCCTTCACTGCAAAAACAAACCATAAATCCACTCAGATCTCCTTAGCGGGACAGATTCAATTCCCCCAACTAAAACCCGCCTAGTTAGGTTCCATCGCGTGTCGGTGGCGAAGCCATCTGTGTTTATCTGTGATTATTCAATCTAGGGTTCATTCCCTATAAGGGATTCGGCGCTCGCCGTAGATTCAGGTAAAACGCAACGTTTTGCCCCTTTGCGTGATGTCTCTAGTTAAACCTAAACGCTTAACTCTCGCGGGTGAGGATAGTCCTGAAATATTCAGATCCTTGGTCGGTATCTTTGAACACTGGCGTTACTTTTTAAACAGGAGATGAATTTGATGAATTTTCGAACAGCGTTTGTTGTCGGGCGAGGAGTCTTGGGTCGTGGCGTTCTGGCCGCAGCTTTCGCGATAGCGAATGTTTCGGTGGTGGTGGCACAGTCACAGTATTGGGATCGCGATTCGACGTTTTTGCCATCGTTGGAGGGGAATGGCTCACTTGGAGGATTTATAACAGCATCGGCTCAACCCGGAGCGAAACTGTTATTATCGACGAGTTGGGGTATGATCAACGGGGACCGTAGTCTTGGTTGGCTCAACCGGCTCAATACTGAAGGATCAATAGACCAAACGTTTGTGGCACCTGAGATAGTCGGAACGAGCAAAATGCTCGGAGTGTATCCGGACGGCGGAATACTCTACGGTGATATAGATTCGAGTGGTTACCTGCAAATGACGATTAAGCGGGCGTTACCGGATGGGTCACCAGACCCTGAATTTACGGAAGTCGTGATCAATCACGATGGTGCCGAGGCGACTCTGTTGGCAGATGGACGAATTTACCTGCGGGGGTATTTTACGGCAGTGGATGGTGAGCCAGTGCAGAACCTGTTGAGGTTGAATGCGGATGGAACCGTGGACGAAGGGTTTTCCTCTCCCCTTACTACTTTTCAGTGGGTGGGACTTGTGCCGATCGGGGAAGGGGGAACCTGTTTTTTACTCGGAGCTGCTGGGCTTGGCGAGGGTTTGGGAGAGCTCGCGCGATTGGATGAGAACGGAAGTGTGGACCAAACTTTCAATACGGGGGACTTTGAATATTCTTCGATTATTACTCGGGCTTTTCCGCAATCGGATGGTTCGGTGGTGGCGGATATCGGAGGAGACTTGCGCCGATTTACCGCATCGGGTGCGCTAGACTCGTCTTTTACCTCAAATTTGGTGGGAAAACCGGCTCGGTATGGTTCGCCGTTGAGAAGCGGGAAAATTTATTACCTGACCCGACGTTACATCGATAATGTGTATTCTGATGAGTTGCGTCGAATGAACCCGGATTTCACGGACGATGAATCGTTCACTGCGATTACGACGCCCTATGGGCAAAATTATGGGGTGGGCCTCCCCATTGTGCTCGACGATGATTCGTTGATTCTGGGTGCCCTTACCGCCGAACGAAAAAGTGCCCGGATCGAGCTTTCTCGAGTGTTGAGTGATGGGTCCGTGGACCCCGATTTTGGGCCGCGTTTTTCGCGAATGCAGCCGGTTTCTGCGCTTGTCCTTATGCCCGACGGACGGCATGCGATTGTGGGGCGGTTTGACTACGTAGATAACGTGGCCGTTCCTCAGTCATTGGATTTGGTCAGACTGGAGGCCGATGGAAGCCTTGATCCGAGTTTTACGGTGGTCTTGCCAGAGGATTCATATGTAATGCTCCTGCGTCCACAGTCCGGTGGAAAGCTATTGGCATTTGGCAGTTTTCCCATGGCGAACGGGACAACTGCGACCGTCCTACGATTCAATACTGATGGCACTCTGGATGAATCGTTCGGGTTTA
>CAXBOL010000273.1:0-6566 GCA_963977295.1 uncultured Opitutaceae bacterium | reverse complement strand
CGCCCTACCTCAGAACAAATGGCTCTAAAGTCTGTTTCTCAAAAGACGTTGGTATTAGCTATCTCTGCGGCCTCGAGGCGTAGTGTTAATGTGGAACACCGAAGTATAGGATGACTTGGATTGTAAAAGGTAGGGACGGACCGCCGGGCCGTCCGCAGTGGCGTGGCGAGGGAGTTTATTCGGAGCCATCCGCCTGCGGCACGGCCAGCGTGTCCGCCAACGCCTCGGCGACGGAGGGCGCTCACCCCCTACCTCAGGACACATTGCTCTGAAGTTTATTTCCAAAGCACGTTGGAATCACTCCAAACGGTGCATGGGATACGAGAACGAAGAACGATTCACTCCTCTGACTTCGCTTGCGACAGGTGGGCGAGCATGAGGGTGAAGAAGCAGAGCACCAAGTTTTCCAGCGGGAGCTGGAGGACGGTGGGCAGGGTGTAGATGATCGAGACGGTCGGCAGCCAGACGCCGAGGTTGGCGATGAGCACCGGGACGATTTCGCGCATCATCCAGCCGGGGCGGCGGATGCTGGCGATGATGGGTCTAAGCGCAAAGTGAGTTTCAACCCACTTGTAGCCGAGCCACATGCCCGGGACGGCAAGGAGAGGGCAGTAAACGAGTTGATCGACGAGGACCTTGGTGACCACGGTGCTGAACGAATTGTCGTGGCCGAAGAGGGCAGCCATGCCGCCGTAGAGCCAATGCATTTCGAAGCCCTTGTAGGCCCAGAACAGAATCAAACCGCCACCTTGCGCGAGGGTGTAGCGGCTTTTGGTGAGCGGGTTTAGCTTGATGTAGAGCCAGGGAATCAGGCCGCCGAAGAGGGCGGTGGAGATCATACTGTAACTGATGCCCATCCGCTCGCGGAGCTCGGCAAGTTGGTTCAGGGCGGCCGCGACGCTCGGCACAAAATAATACCCCAACACCAACGCGAGGGCGAAGGCCTGCAGCACGAGTCCGGGCACCAGATTGGCGCGGGCCCCGCGCAGCCCGGCGCGCCAGGGCGCTTCAGGTTGAGGTGGTGGTGAAATTGACATGCTGCGGACGCTGGGGAGCCGTTTCTGCGGCGGCAAGCCGCGCGAATGACAATGACCAATGTGGGATGCGGGTTGGCGCGGGCGGCCGATTTGGGACTGATGCAAGCTGGATCGGTGTCGCGCCGTGCTTTCAGTGTCCTCCCAAGCCTCGGCTTAGGAGGCGGCGTTTTGTGGAGTGTTCGGGGATTTGCCTTCACCCTGGATGTCGGGGTATGAAACCCCTGCCACCTCGGAAAACCGGAGGTTCAAGCAATGTGGCCAACTGCGGTCCCGCTCAGCAGGAACCGCACTACGGAGGGTGAGCTAAAAAGCTTTTTCGAGAACGAGAACGATCAGGATAGTGACCGGGACCCTAGGGTTCGGCGACGAAGGCGGCGGTGACGACGCCGATGTAGTTTTGGCGGGTCACCCGGGTGCGGTCGGCGATTTGCTGGTTGTTGACTCCGGCCGTGATCCAGCCTTCGCGGGTTTTCTTGACCAGGGCATGGGCCACTCGGCGTTGGTTAGATTTGGCGAAAAGCACCACTTGTCCCCGTTCCAGGGCCTCGAAAGGGATGGTCTCCGTCACAATCCAGGCGTTGGGCGGGATGAGGGGCTGCATGGAGAGCCCGGCGCCGCGCCAGGTTTGGGCATAAGGTCGTTGCTGGGCGAAGGCCTCGGCGCGTTCGTTGAGGGCTCGGTCGATGTCGAGGGCCGAGGCGGAGGGGTTGTTGACCTGAAAGCGCGTGACGCTGGGCACCGTGACCGTGAGGGGCGGGCTCTGACACCCGTTTAAACCAAATCCTGCTACGACAATACCGAGGGCAGCGGCGAGGCGGAGGGCGGGTCGAAATAAGGGGGGTGGGCTCAAGTCGGAACAGAAGTTTGCGAAAGAAGACGAGTGGCGGTAGTTTTTGAGTTATGCAGCTTGATTTTACGACAATGAACGCCCGGACGGCGTATCAATGGATGATTGCCACCATCGTGCCTCGGCCGATCGCCTGGGTGTCGACCCTGGCCAGCGAATCGGGGTCGACGAATTTAGCGCCTTTTTCGTTTTTCCAAGGCATCACCGCCAGTCCGCCCACCCTGATGTTCGTGCCGGTGACCAAGCGCGACGGGGAGCCCAAGGACACCTTGCGCAATATCGAGGCAACCAAGGAGTTTGTGGTGAACATGGTGTCGGCTGATCTGGCCGAAAAAATGAGTGCCACCTCGTCCGCTTTGCCGTTTGGGGAGAGTGAGTTTGAGCGGTTCGGGGTAGTGGCGGCCCCATCGACGCAGGTGCGACCGCCGAGGGTGCAGGCGGCGCGGGTCGCGTTTGAATGTGCGCTGCATTCGATCGTGAAGATCGGGGAGGGCCCGGGCGGCGCCAATGTCGTCTTTGGTCGGATCCTGTGTGCTCACATTCAGGATGCCGTGCTGGGGGCAGATGGGCTGCCGGAGGCGGGGAAGCTCGATTTGATCGGACGCATGGGGGGCGATGATTACTGCACCACGCGGGATCGGTTCACGATCGATCGCGATTGAGTCTCGAGCCGCGTGGACTGGTTTTTAGCCACGTCTATGAACGAAGTGAATGGTATGACCTGCACCCGGATGGCTTATGCCAACAGCCCGAACCTCTTAGACTTTACAAAAGGAAAAAAAGGGAAGGAAGAAATGCACAAATGAATGCTTTCCAAACACTTCGTTCTCTTCCTTACCTTCTGTAAAAAGTATAGGACCTTAGGGACTTTGTTCTTACTTTGTCGCCTAGGCTTCGCAGCACCGGCAGCGCTGCCGCTACGCGACGGAGCTTTAAAGGTGAGACTGCTCGAGCCGAATAAGGTGCTTGGGAAAGCAAGAGGTGATCCTAAGTTTTGGAGTTCAAATGGTCGGGGAATAGAGCGAAAGCAGACTCTCGGTCTAGGGGACTCATGCGAAGCAGGTGTGAGACAAGGTTTCATGACGATTTAGTTTAGGTTCAACTGCATGGATTCGGACTATAAAAGGTAGGGACGGACCGCTGGGCCGTCCGCTTATCACGCTGCGGCGGGCCCAGCGGTCCCTCCCTACCTCAATACAAATTAGGGGTATTTACGTGACTCCACCTGACGATGCGGATGAACGCATGTGTGGCCTGACCGAGAAAGGTTCGTCCGGCGCAGTCGGAGGACTTTTCGCTGACGGAAGGTCGTGGCCAACCCCAACGAGCCGTAAACGCGCCAGATCGTCTGCCTTCCCGTTTAGTGGAGTCACGTAAATACCCCTCAATACAAATTACGCCAAAGTCTTTTTCTCAAATGACGTGGGTGTGTTTGGTGACGGCGGGGAGAATGAGTCTTTTCTTCGGGAGAAGAACGACCCAGATTGCGCGGCTGTGTCCGACGAATTCATGCGAGTCAATCCAGCTGAGGTCAATTTCCCGATGACGGAGACCATTATGGCGAGTATGGAAACGGGGGCATGGCGCGGAGCAGAGGCGTTTCACCGGGTCGGTCGCACCGAGCGCGGGGCATGGTGGTGGGTGGACCCGGGGCAAGGCCCGTGGGTGGTCGCGGGCGTGCAAGGGGTGAACCGCACGCTCGGCAGCTCGCCGATTTTGGCACAGTTACAGGGGTGGGGGTTTAAGCTGCTCGGACCCGATGCGGCGGAAGGGTTGATGAATCGGGGCGCGCCGTTTTTGCAGGCGTTGGAACTGCGCCGTGCGGCGGGTCGTTTGATTCATCAAAATGGGGTGCAATTGCCCGACGTGTTTGATCCGCGTTGGGAAGAGGCTGCGGAGCAGGTGGTGAACGGGGTGATGCGGACCGCGAGTTTAGCCGGCTATGTGAGTGACCGGAATTTGAGTTGGGGGGAAGCCTCGGAGGCAACGCATGCCTTGGCGCGGCCCACGTTGTTGCAGGTGTGTTTGAGCCTCGACCCGGCGTTTTCGGCCTACCATGCGGCGTGGGAATTTGTCTTGGCGCCGCGGGGTGGGGAGTTCACGCGATTGACGGCGGATTGGGGGGTGGCGTTGACCAACAAAGAGGCCCTACGGCAAATGACACGCGATGAAGTGGGCCTCGATACGCGGGCCTATCGGGAGGATCTGGCGCGGTTTACCCAGCAGTTTGCGTTGCGGTATTTCGGTGGGGTGGGTCGCATCCTCAAGGCGGTGGACCCGGGGCGGTTGTGGCTCAGCCCGGCGCTGTATCCGAGCACCCCGCAAGTGGTGCGGGAGATGACCGCGCAGCATTGTGATGTGGTGCAAGTCAGCGAGGTGGGTTTGGGTGGAGGCGTCGCTCCCGAGCTGTGGGTGGATGTTGATTGGACCCGACTGGGCCGGGAGGTGGCAGTGGAGGATCCGTTGGGGGTGAGTGAGATGGAGCAGATGATGCGCCGGGGACGGCAAGCTCTCGTCGGCGCACTCTCGCAACCGCAGGTGGTGGGCTACTTTTGGGGGCATTATGGACACGGAGATATCGCCCGGGATGGCCCGTTCACGAAAGGGTTGTTGGATGAAGTGGGTCGGGTAAATCATGCCCACGTGCAGGTGTTGAGTGCGATTAACCGGCAGGCGTTGGCCTTGCGGGTGGCGGCGTGGGGTTAGCCCTTGCGACGCGCGGTGGGGTCGCGTCATGGTGTGCCTCGTTTCTCCTCAAACCATGGATGCTACCCGTTTTGCCGACTACCTTAAATCGCGTATCCGCACGGTGCGTGATTGGCCCATCCCGGGCGTTAATTTTCGCGACGTCACGACGTTGTTCAATGATCCCGAAGCTTTCCGGGTGATGATCGAGGCCTTTTCGCTGGATTGCACCCAGTTGGGCGTCGACGTGATCGCGGCCATCGATGCACGCGGGTTTATCATTGGCGGCGCGCTGTCATATCAATTGCACAAGCCCTTCGCTCTCGTGCGCAAGAAAGGCAAATTACCCTACCAAACGATCGCTGAAGATTACTCGCTCGAATACGGGTCGGCGACGATCGAGATCAACGCCGATGCGTGCCAGCCGGGAGAACGGGTGTTGTTGGTCGATGACCTGATCGCGACGGGAGGCACATTGTTGGCGGCGGACAAATTGTTCAAAAAACTGCGAGCGGAAGTCGTGGGGGTTGCAGCAATCATCGACCTGCCGGAACTCGGCGGCTCGGAAAAGTTGCGCGCAGCCGGATTGCCCGTGCATGCCCTCTGCGCGTTTTCCGAAGCGGAATAGTTCAGGCACCCAACGCGAACTCCGATGAGCATGAAAATCTGGTGTAATGCGGGTTTCAGTCCGGCGGCAATGGCGATCTTGGAGGAGGGAACCAAGGCGCACGAGCTGATCATGGCGAAAGATGCGAAGCCTTCGTCGCTGTTACCGGGAGAGTTGGATCCGGCGATGCTGGAAGCGGATATCGTGCTCGGACAGCCGGATGAGCAGCAGAGTTTGGCGTCGGAGAATCTGAAGTGGATCGAAGTCACCTCGGCGGGATACACCCGCTACGACACGCCGGAATTTAAAGAAACCCTGCGCGATCACGGCGCGGTGTTTACGAACATGTCGGCCGTTTTCGCGGATCCCTGTGCCCAACATTTGCTCGCCATGATGTTGGCGCTATCGCGGCAGTTGCCGGCTTCGTGGGAGGATCAACAAAGGTTGGAGCCGGCCTGGGAGTATTACGGTCGCCGCGCGGTCTCGACATTGCTCACTGGACAAACCGTATTGATTCTCAGCTATGGTTCGATTGCGCGTCGGTTGGTGGAATTGCTGAAGCCCTTCGGCATGAAAATCTATGCGTTACGACGGCGCACCTATAGCGAATCAGGGGTTCATGTGATCGCGGAGGAGCGATTGAGCGCGGTGCTGCCGGAGGTGGACCATTTGGTCAACATCCTGCCGGGCAGCGAGGAGACGGAGCGTTTTGTCAATGCGCGTCGTTTGGCGCTGCTGAAACGCGGGGCACGATTCTATAACATTGGACGCGGGGCCACTGTGGATCAGCCTGCGTTGATCGAGGCGTTGGAGCGCGGGCACTTGGATGCGGCTTATCTGGATGTGATGGAGCCGGAACCGCTGCCGCCGGAGCATCGTCTGTGGCGCACCCGTAATTGCTTTATCACGCCGCATACGGGAGGCGGGCGGGGCGATCAAGACGTGGCCATTGTGGAGCATTTTCTGGCCAATCTAGCGAGGTTTGAGCGACGGGATTTGGATGCGATGACAGACCGGATCGTGTGACGGGACCACGGGGGCAATTGATGGGGCTCACGCGACGGCAGTTCTTAGGGGCAACGCTCGGAGTAGGCGCGATCGGAGCGGCGGGCCTGAGTTACATGCGTTGGATCGAACCTGATTGGTTCGAGGTGACTCGCACCGCCGTAAAAACGCGAAGTGACGCCAAGCTGGAGACGGTGAGGGTCTTGCATCTGTCGGATCTGCATGCGTCGGATGTCGTGCCGTTGTCAATGATCACGCGGGCGCTTGCGATGGGGTTGGCAGAGCACCCTGACCTCGTGCTGATCACGGGCGATTTTTGGACGGACCGTTACCGCGATTTCGCCGAATATGTTGAGGTGTTGCGTGTGTTGTCGTCCGCCGTGCC
>CAXBOL010000272.1:0-6570 GCA_963977295.1 uncultured Opitutaceae bacterium | reverse complement strand
TGAACCAAACCCCTTTTCGAATTTTGAAGTTTCGCAGTATGAACCACAATCCGGGAAGTGATTCAAACCCGACTTTCAGGCATACGGCAGATCGTATCTTCCCTTTCGGCAAATTCCTGAGGCGTTCCAGTCTCGATGAGGTTCCCCAATTTATTAACGTGCTCAAAGGAGAAATGAGCACGGTTGGCCCTCGCCCCCACCTGCTCGATCACAGCAAAGAAATCCTTCAGGACTTGGACGTCTACCTCCTGCGCTACTTCGCCAAACCAGGCATCACGGGTCTAGCCCAGTGCAACGGGTTCCGCGGAGTAACCAGCTCTTCTCTGAACCTCTTTCGCAGAATCGAACTCGATTTGGAATACATTCGGCATTGGTCCATCTGGATGGACATCTGGATTATCCTCAAAACCACCAGACAAATATTCTTCCCACCCGACAGCGCTAAATAGCTATTACCAGCCATTTATGCAATTCTACCAAGATATCGCTTCCCATCTCCAATTAAAATTTATCCGTAAAAGTAAAATCTAGAATGCAATGCCTTGAAACCCAATTTAAAGCATCGACTTCCAAGGGTATTATTCATTCCATTGCGACGTGGGGATGCTCTGGCGTTGGCTCGAGGCCAAGCCCTTGGCCCTCTGACTCATTTCAAACTCGAATTTGAACTACACCAATTTATTATGAAGACACCACTACGCCTAGTTGCCATTCTGCTCGCTTTTGCTGCTGCAGATTTCTCCGTGGCCCAACGCACGACCCCCAACACAGGCGGTCAAGGTGCGCTAGTCACGTTTGATCCAGCATCCCCCCCAGCCGTTCGTGCAGCTGGCGTCCAACAATTGGTCAACTTGTCGCGGGGAGCGACACCGGCTCGACGTCAAGCGCTCATCAAAGCAGCAATTGATAGTGACCCCACGATCGCATCTTCGTTGATCGAGGCTTTGGTGGAGGCATTTCCCAGTGACTCCCCCGCCCTCACCAGCGCGGTGGTGTCAAATATCTTGACCAACCCCACCCTCAATACGGCTGCAAAATCGACTATTCTGACGCAGGTGGCCCAGAGTGCGGTTAATACCGCGCTCCAAATTCCGCCAACTTCAGTCCCTAACCTCGTGAACACGGTGAATGCGGTCAAAGCAGCCCTCGCTAGCGTTGGAACCGACACTCAGCTACAAGCCGCAGTAAGCCTGTACACCACGCCGATTTCCCAACTCCCAAACCCTTCAAACCCCACGCAAACCGTCATTTTGAATGAGAATACCGAAACTCAACTTATCATAAGCAACGACAATCCATGAGCATAACTAGAATTACGATTTCTCTGACTCTAGCCGGGGTTCTCCTCACTGTCGTCCCTACTGCTTACGGTATCGCAAAAATTGGTCGAGGGACACTGAATGTCTCCGCCAAACTCAACTTCGAATACGACACCAATATCTTTGGAAATTCGAGCACGTCTCAAGATCTGTCGGTCATTTTTACGCCCGGACTGAACTACTCTCGCAGAGTCGGCCTCATCTCGACAACCGCGGCGCTGGGCGTAAAGTCAATCGCGTTTGATGACACGACCGGACAGGACTCCCTCGACCCGTTTTTCAACGTCAACTTCAGCATGGATCGCGCTGAAAAAGGATCAGTGGCGGCCGGCTTCGGTTATACCAAAACGACTCAAGCCAACGAATTCTTGTTAACTCGAACCGAGTCCGACGAGTTTCGTGGCAACGGACGGATCGACTACTTTTACAGTGAAAAAACTGGCGTGCGCATGAATTCGACCTTCCGGGTCTCTGACTTCGGTAGCGCGGGCTACGGGGACGTAAAGTCTTATGCCTTGGGGGGAGGCTTCCTCTACCGTTACTCCCAGAAACTGACATTCAACGCCACCTACGACTACAGTCCTGAGAGTGTGACAAATTCTCCAGTCGCGAACAGCAATCCCAACAGCGATAATCATCGAATTTCTGTTGGGGTAGAAGGCGAACTGAGACCTAAATTAAATGGATCCATCAGCGTCGGACAGGTCCGAAGAGAATTCGACGTAGGTGGCTCAAGTAGTTCGTTCCTGCTTGCCTCCAACATCAGTTGGGCCGCTTCCCAGAAAACTTCTTGGACGCTATCTGCTTCCCAAAACTTTGATACCACCCCGGGAGCGGAGTCCGCTAAGATTTCGGCAGGAACCCTGTCCGTCTCTCACTCTTTGACCGATAAGCTCAGTCTTTCCGGTAGACTCGGGCGGCAAGAGATGGACTTTGATCAGATTCCTGGACCAATTACAAGATCCGACACCGCAAACATCTATGGTGCAGACGCGAACTACAAACTCAACGACCACTATAACGCCAACGCGGCCGTCACTCACCGGATCAATAACTCAACTCTTCAGCTCGCAGACTACACCAGAACGGTTTACTCGCTCGGCTTGAACGCTTCCTTTTGAGTTCAATCCCAAATTATGACGCTTAGAAGCACACTACTTCTAATCACCGTTCTGTTTTCGGCCCAGGGACTTGACGCAAATCAAGAATCAAGCGGTTCTTACCGACTCTATCCACTCGATGTCATTTCGTTAGCGATCTACGGAGAACCCAGCCTCAGCACCCAACTGCGGCTTTCCGGAGATGGGGCAATCAACATTCCTTTGATCGGTAATTTAACGGTCGGGGGCCTGACCCTTGCTGAAGCCGAAGCCAGGATTGCTGAAACCTACATTGAAAGGGAAATTTTCATTTCTCCCCAAGTCACGCTCCAAGTTTCTGAATACAGTAAGAAGGAAATTTCGTTTCTCGGCCAGATCTCTAGACAAGGTAAAATCGTCCTGCCGCCTGAAACGACTTCGTTAAGTATTATTGAGGCGGTCAGCGCGGCAGGTGGTTTCAATCGCATCGCCAAAGCGGATAGCGTGCGCATCTCGCGGAAAGATCCCAGCACCGGCGAAGAAAAAATCTACATCGTGGACGTGGAAAGCATGATCGAAGGTAAGAACAAAGATGGCGTCTTCTTTGTCCTCCCCGGAGACATTGTTTTTATTCCTGAACGCCTATTTTAAAGAGGTCAGTCCGGGGACTCGTGGGGCTCGAACGTCACTCAAATTCGACTGGTGCGGCCGATGGTATCATCAAAAACGAGATTTCCCGTCCTTAAAGTCGCAATCGACGAACGCACCCGCTACCCTACTTTGAATAAGAAAAAATGAGTCCTCCTGCTGGAAAATCCCACGCGCCCAATTCACGCGCCACCAAGAGCTCCGCAGGTTCACCGCTGCCTTCGCTGATTAATCTTACGCCTCGAGACATCTTACTGTGTATTCGAGAGCGGGGTCTGGTCGCACTAGTTATTTCAATTTTGGTCTGCACGCTTTTAGGAGCCCACTTACTCCGCCAGCCCAAGGTTTATCAAACTCAAGCGCGCTTGATCTTCGACCGGAACGAGCGGATTGTGGATATTGCGCAAGTGAGAGATCAATCGGTGGGGTTTGGCAGGAACGACGTAATGTTCGATACCTACCTTGCTCAGATCAACAGTCCAGCGGTGATCAATCGAGTAGTGGATAACCTCAAACCCGAGGAAAAAAAGCTCGTTTGGCGGCCTTACGCGAATCCCGAAGTTGAATTTCCATCCGGAGAAGATCTGGACAACTTGGTCCGACAAATTCTTCGAGGTGGCACCTCCGCTTCCCGATACGGCACCACCCTGTTCCTCAACATAAAAGTGAGTCATCGTGACCCTGACGCGGCAGCATTGCTAGCAAATCAGGTGGCACGTCAGTTCATCCTTTATCAGTCGGATCGGAACACCCTCTCAAACAATTCCGCTATCGCATTTCTCCGATCCCAGACCCAAGAGCTGCAGGCTAAAGCGGAAGCCTCCGAAAGGGCCTTACAAAAGTATCGTGAACAGTCTGGCATGGTCTCTCTCGACGAGAGTCAAAACATCGTAGTCGATCGGATGAAAAGCCTGAGTGGAACGGTAACGGGCTCTCAAGTCGCCCGGCTTCAAATCGAAGCAAGGCTCCGGCAAGCTGAATCCATTTTAGCCGGAAGCGGGGACCCTCTGGAATTAGCAACTACGGCCGAATTCTCCAACCTCGCGACGGTGCAGAGTCAAATAGATCAACTACGAACCGAGAAGGCTCGAATGGGGGAAAGATACGGAGCCAAGCACCCCGCGATGATCGAGAACCAACGGGGACAAGAAGCCCTTGAGCGCTTGCGAGCTGAACTCGTCCAGACCGCCATGGCCAACCTGCGAAACCAACAAGCCAAGGCTCTGAGTGAAGAGCAAGAGCTTCGCAATGAACTTGCTGCTGCCGAGAAAGAGAGCATGCGGCTCGATCAGATGGCTATACAGTTTAACGTGTTAAAACGCGACGCGGAGACTAATCGAGCAACTTATGCGCAGCTCCTTAATCGCCTAAACGAGACCACCGTAACCGCCCAATTGGAAAACTCCAACTTGCGGATCGTGGAAGAAGCCACCCCTTCGAGATCGCCAATTTCACCGGATGTTCGAAAGATCAATATGATGCTGATTCTGATGGGCGTTGGCATATTCCTAGCCTATCCCATTACACTGGAGCTCATCTTCAATCGGATACGAGGATGGTCGGACATAGAAAACTACCTAAAGGTCCCACTTCTTGCCGAATTACCCTCTTTTAAGAAGATACCGAAGACTAAGCTTTCACAAATACTTTCGTTAAGTGAGGACGAGTCGGCGATGGAAATTATCAGGTCTCTGTACTCCCAGATCAAACTATCGTCCAAGATCGATCTGCCGAAAACAATCTTGGTCACTTCCACCATCCCTGGAGAGGGCAAAAGCTTCGTCGCCTCCAACTTAGCCGAATCATTCGCGAGTCATGGGGTCCGAACCCTACTCGTTGACGTCGATTTCCGGCGCCCCACGCAACACCGGTCCTTTGCTCAGGATAACGAAGCAGGGATATTGCGTTGGATAAGTGACGCCAAAACGATTCCACCACAACCCGAGCTAGAGGCTGCCCTGGGCATCTTAAAACCATCGCCAAATCTTCATCTCCTTCGAACTGGAGGAACGACTCGTCAATCCACCGAGATCTTAGGCAACCCGCTCTTCATCAGTCTCTTTGAATCGATACGTCAGCACTACGATCTCATTGTTTTCGATACTCCACCGGCAGGTGTCTTCCCAGATGCCATGATCCTAGCGGAGAGAACCGACGAATTGATTTATGTCGTTCGATATAATCATGTTGCACGACCATCAGCTCGAAGGGTGATTTCTCAAGTTTCCCAAACTGGGATCACCCAGTTGGGTGTGGTGCTCAACCTCATGCCATCAGGAGTCGCCTCCAGTTCTTATTACTCTGGGTATGGCCACTACGGCTCAAAATACTATCGAGAAGCTAAATCTTCTTCCTGAATTCCAATCCGACGGGTCAACGCGTATCGATCCGTTCACTTCCTGTTCGGGCAAAAAAAAGCTCTCCGAGTAGGAGAGCTTTTCTAAACTTTGATCGTTCGAACGATCAAAGGTTGCAGTGCCGCTTAGGCACCGAGTTGGTAGCGCGTAAAACGGCGGATCTGGATGTTCTCACCAGTCTTTTGGATCGTAAGCGTCACGAGTTCCCGAATGGTTTGATCCGGGTTCTTCACGAACGGCTGATCCATTAGAACGCTTTGCGCGTAGAACTTCTCGAGTTTACCCTCCACGATCTTCTGCACAGCCATGGGAGGCTTCCCAGCCGCCTGGGAGGCGGCGATCTCGCGCTCTTGCTCCACCAACTCAGCCGGAATTTCGTCCCGGTTTACGGCGGTGGGAGCCGCCGCAGCAATGTGCAAGCAGAGGTCGTTGACGAACGCTTTGAAGTCATCGTTGCGGGCAACGAAATCGGTCTCACAATTTACTTCGATCAAAACTCCAACCTTTCCACCCAAGTGGATGTAGCTTTGGATGAGGCCGTCCTTGGCATCGCGATCGGCTTTCTTGGCCGCAGAGGCCTCACCTTGCTTGCGCAGCAAGGTGGTGGCGGCTTCAACGTCGCCCCCCGTTTCAACGAGGGCGGCTTTACATTTCATCAGACCTGCACCTGTGACACGGCGCAAATCGTTTACCATAGTGGCAGTAATCGGTGTGCTCATTTTAATTAAAATGGATTTCTTATTTTAGTGATTAATGAGGACAAAGGACTTGGTCCCAACGGGCACCAAATCCTTCATCCATCCAGAGAGCCGCTTACTCAGCAGCGGTATCAACGTCGGCTTCGTCGTCCTTTGGCGCGGCAATCTTCTTACGGATCGCGGCCTTCGGAATCACGATTTCATCACTATCGTCTGAGTCGGTGGTATCAATCTCAGGGACGACCATGTCGGCACCAGTCGCAGCGGCCACCGCGGCGGTCGCAGATTTCAGGTCGGCTTGACCACGAGCAATCCGGCGGGAGTCGCGTTGGCCGAGTCCGTTTTGAACGGCTTCGACGATGGCATCGAGAATCACCCGAATGGACTTCACCGCGTCGTCATTACCCGGGATCGGATAAGTAACGTTAGTCGGATCGGAGTTGGTGTCGACGATGCCGATGGTCGGAAT
>CAXBOL010000271.1:0-6577 GCA_963977295.1 uncultured Opitutaceae bacterium | reverse complement strand
GAATCCTACCGACAGCTCCTATATTAGATTCGGCGTGCAGGGTGATGGCACCCCAGACGTCGGTATGAACCGCGTCGCTAACACCCGCAACGAGGCCTGGAATCAAGGCACGTATGCGGTTTACCAAGGCACTTGGTTGGACGAACGTCTCACGGTCGTCGCCGGCAAACGTCGCGATCGCAACGACAACCATGTGTTGACCGTGGGCATCGAAAACCCTGCCTCCAGCAGCGACATCGATCGCGATCCGCAGACCAAGGACACCAGCCAGATCGGCGTGAGTCTGAAGATTACCCGCGAACTTTCCGTGTTCGCTCTCGAAGCTGAAGGCTTGGTCCCGAACTTCGAAGGCCTGCGCGATGGTAACGGTATCCCGATCGATGCCACCCTCGCCAAGAGCAAGGAAATCGGCGTGAAGATCGACCTCTTCAATGGTAAGCTGTCCGGCACCGTCTCTGCCTTTAACATCAAACGCACGGGCACCCCTTATTTCTACTGGTGGTCTCCGGCTCCCGCCAAGAAGCAGTTCGATCCGACCAAGGACGTGGTCTACCTCGTCCAAGGTGCGAATCCTGAAGTGGGTCAAGCAGACTGGGCCGTTGCTCAACAAAATGCGGTGACCGAATGGAATGCCGCCAAAGCTGCAGGTGCCGCTTACATCCAAGACGGAAAATGGTATCTCAATGCCTCCAATTCTGCGGGTGCCGCCTACATGGACAAGGTCTACGCCAACGTCTCCGCTGGCCAAGGCTGGCCCGGATGGTATTTCGAAATCAACGATCCTAACATCAATAACGCGACCATGGATCGCGCCGCGCCTGACCGTGGCACGTATCAAGCCTGGTCTTCCGGTGATGACGAATCGAAAGGCTGGGATGCCCAGATGCTCTGGACTCCGACACCTGAGATTCAGTTGTTCGTGACGTATTCCCACCTCGAGCGCAGCGTGCTCAACGTAGGTAAGTTCCCTGAGCATCCAGCCGGATCGTCGGATCGTTGGGCAAACTGGTATTTCCCTGATGGTGCTTGGGGACTCAGTGGCTTCTCCGTCGATGAAGCCTATTCTAATCCTTATGATTCATCTTCATGGGTTGGCGCAGGCTACCTCGATAAGGGGTCGGATGACGACACGCCCGCCCATGCGGCCTCATTCTGGAGCTCCTACACGTTTAAGGAAGACAGCAGCTTGGCCGGATTGGCGATCGGTATCGGTGGTCAATACGAATCTGAGCGTGCGTTCGTGAGTGCTCGCACCGACGGTTCGGGACAGTTGCAGGTCGATGCCAATGGCAACCCGATCGCGCTCTACACCGATCCCCGCTTCAGCCTCGACGCGATGGTGCGCTACAACTTCGACTGGAATGGTCGTGAGTCCCGCGTGCAGCTCAACGTCTCCAACTTGCTCGACGATACCGACCAATACGGTCTCGGATTTGCCCCGGGCATCTCCGCTCGTCTTGAGTTCGGCGTAGTATTTTAGGTCTGTAGCATACCTTGCATGGTATAACGCCCGATCCGGCTCTGCCGGGTCGGGTTTTTTTGCGTCCCGATAACACGTTTTTGAAGCTCGAAAATACGCCTTAACCTCCACCCTGAGCACAAAATCACTCGAAGGATGCTAGAACCTGAAGTCCGAGGATTTGAACCTAGATTCCGTAGTCGGAGCGGGTCACAGCGTTCACGGAGCGAGTTTTGTGGAATCGATCGTGAGGTTGGCGCATTCTCCACTGGATGATGGTCGATTCTCCGGAGAACAGCTCCGTAAGTCTCTGTGCAACTCTGGATTGCCTCCGTGCCATCTGGTGCGAACTGCGGTTAATAAGCTTATTCGACCCAGAAGGGGAAGTTGGCCGAGGATCCGCCTCCGTGCAGGTTACGAACATAGACGAATACCCGATACGCGCCAGAGTCGGCCGGTAGGCGAACCTTTGCCCCCCTGGTATCACTTGAAAGAATACAACCCGGAATAACCGATGGGGTTGTTTCCGGATCGCCGCCTTCCTTCCGGTCCGTGCTTTCGGCTACGATTTGCCATTCGAAGCGCAGCTCGCCCGGATCGGAGCCCTCAACCTCGACGCGCACCAGGTGCTCGGATCGTGCGGAGGCGCTGGTTCCACAAAATTCGGCCGTCAGGGTGCGAATTATTGGACTGGCAGAAACATGCCAAACCAGGTGGCGGTCGTCTCTTGCTTTTGACCCCACTGGAAAGCGAACGCGCCCAGACAAAGTCCCCGACCTTGGTGCATAACCGCGTCATAAGATCGTGAATACGTCGCAATTTTTTCAACGGGAGTGGGTTCGAGCGGGGCCTGCCAGGACGTGGCAGGGACTTCCCAGTGTCCGCGCGGGCCAAACTCGGTGAGCAGGAAGGGACGATTCCAGCCCTGCCGGGCGAGTTCCTGATCCACATTTTCCGCATCGGCGTAGCTGTTGATCCCGAGCAGATCCAACGAGGTGAAGTGGCGTTGCATGGCGCGAATTTTTTGGTGTCCCGTGCCAGCGAGCACACTGCAGATGGGATGGTGGGGATCCTCTGCTTTGATGATTTGGGTGAGCACTTCCAGTTCACGCCAAACGAGAGGATCCTGGCCGTCGCCTTCCATTTCATTGCCCAGACCCCAAATCAAAAGGGCGGGGTGATTCCGGTATCGCCTGACGGAGGCACGCACCCGATCGCGTTGCGCTTGGAGCATGGTTTGATCGGAGTAGTCGTATCCATGGCGAGGCTGATTCACCCAAATGCCAACCATCGCCGTCAGGCCAAGCCGGTCGCACTCGTCTAGGACAGGACGACCGTCTGCAGAAGCTTCAAGCTGATCGATGCTCCAAGTGCGGATGGTGTTGCCTCCCAGTTCCCGCAGGAGTTCCAAATGGGTGTAACCCCCGACTCCTTTGATCGTATACGGATGTCCATTGCGCAGGAGTCGCCAAGCACCGTCCTCGTTGAGTGCCAACGTGACATGGGATGCGCGGGGAGATCGACTTTCTGAAAGCGTCGCTTGGTTTGTCGCGCTACCTATGCCCAACCGATTCATTCCATTCAACTAACCTCTGTTTTACCTAACGGTAAAGCCGATAACATGCATAAAATTGCATAAAAAATTGCATTGTTGTTCTCGGCAATTAATTTTCGTTGATCAGGTTGGAGTGTAGATCCTGTTCACTCTGCATTTGATCGAAACCCCCTTTTTTACACACCTCTGTCTCGATGGCTAAAATCAACCAGCAATATATTGCGGAGCAATTACAGATCTCTCGGGCTACCGTTTCCCGCTGTTTTACAAATCACCCTGGCATCAACCCGAAGACCCGAGCCAGCGTCTTCGCTTTGGCTTCTCGCATGGGGTATAGTCATACGGAGAAAAGGGAACCGGCCGTGCACCAGCGCAAGAAGCGGGGATATACGTTTGGGGTGCTGGTTTGCGTGGATCTACCGAACTTCGAACGGACTGGTTATGGCAATCCCGGACAGGAGTTGCTGAATGGTTTGTCGGAGGTGGCGCGAGTACAAAACGTGCGACTTGATCTGCATTTCGTGCGGCCGGAGGACTTGCATCTGAATAGCCCCTCGTATGCCAAAATTACAGCTTCGGGGCGTCGGTTGTGGGATGGCGTGGTGCTGATTTATCCCTTCCCCCAGACCATCGTCGATGAACTGCGGAAGAAGTATCCGGTGGTGTCATTGGTTGAGCAATACGGTCAGAGTCCCTTGGATTGTGTCGATGTGGATCACCATCGCGGGGTTGAGCGTTTGATCGAGCACCTACGGGCCAAGGGGCATGAGCGCATTGGGTTCTTCACCTGGCGGTATCCGGTCGAGGCGGGGTGGTCGATGCGTCGCTATGGGGCTTATGTCGAGATGCTGACCTCCCGAGGCCTTGATGTGCATCCGGACGATGTGATCAATGTGGATCCGCGGCGGGTGCTGTCATTGGCGGAATCCTATGCTCAAGTTTGCCGCCAAACTCGGGATGGGGTGACCGCGTGGATGTGTGCGGCGGATCATCAGGCATTTGATTTGTTGGGCGCTTTGGAGGAGGCGGGAATTGACGTGCCGGGAGAGGTGTCCGTGACGGGCTTTGATGGACTTACTCCACCCAAAGGGCGGCCCAAACTGACTACGGTGGATATCCCGTTTCATCAGATCGGCATCATCGGCGGAAAGCGACTGCTCGATTTGATCCAGAAACGGTTTGATTCCCTGCAACACATTTTGCTCAACTGCGATTTGCGTATCGGTCGAACCGTGGCGGAAATCGGCACCGTGGCGCGCGCGCCTACCGCAAAGAAAGGCCGGTAAACTCGACATCGTGCGGGGGCCGACCCGGAACCTATTCCAGCCAATGTGGAAGGGGGGGGACACCGGCAGCCCGATTAAATTAGACCAATTTTAACGCAAAGTCACCAAGTCGGTAAGAACGCAAAGTTCAGCATTTGATTGACTTGCTACTCAACGCGGTGGTTCAGCGACTTGAGGTTAAAGTCGGCAGCGTCCGGTCAGCCAGCAGGATTCAACTGAGGAACCGAAGAAAACCGAGTCGGACGAGACAATGTGGGAGGGGTTTTACGCCCCGACTCTTTGGCTGGAGAGGAGGCTGACGCAACCGCCGTCGGGGTGTAGAACCTATCCTTTCAGACCGTGGACACCGTGCGGATCGTCTTCGCTCCCTCTGCTAAGAAACAGCCAATACGCCAACCCTGTTTCTTCCGGTCAGATTAAAAACTTTTTTGGTGGTGGTGGAGGCTCTCAAGAAACTTGAAGTCAAAACCGACATTCGACGCTTTTGTGAAAAGTCTCATTGATTTGAGCGATTCTGTTCAGTCCAGCGGCTTGAAGTCGGGGCCAAGGTGGATTTCGAGGTGATGGATTTTCCCGGTGCGTTGCAGCAGGGCCTGGCCGGTTTCGGCCGACAACTGTGTGCCCGAAACCTCGGTTGAGGCTGGAACATCCTCGGCGGACCAAACCACGGTGTGACGGGATTCACCCGCGCCGAGGCAATAAACTACCGGCACGCCCGCCAGCGTGAACACCAAGGCATTGGTCGGCAGCGGCAAGGTTTCCTCTTGGCCCGCCGCGTTGACGAATCGGAACGTGTCGGGATTCGGGCAGAATTCGGCGGCGCGAAGGAATGAGGGTTTAAAGGCGACCGTTCCGGCGACGAACTCCACGCCGAGTTCCCCGAGCCGCGTCAGAATTTCTTCCTTAACTTGTCCGGTCATGCCGGGTTGTTGTGCGCCCGCGTGGCCCGGGGTGTGAGAGTAAGGGTCGGTGGGGAAGGCCCCGAAGGTTTGCACGGAGTGATTGAAGCCCAGTCCGGCGCGGATTTCGTAGTAGTGTTCGATCAACGCGGGAACATGCGGAGACGATGATGCTTGGGCGACGCGCAGGGTTTCTTGCACTGCGAGTAAGAGCTTCGCGACCATGTGCCAGTAGACACAGCCCAGCCCTTCGAAGCCAAACATGCCGCCGCTGCGGCCGGTGAACGCCCGATGGTTGAAAACGCGCTCGTAAACTTCTCGGACTTTGTCGGCGTGAGTGTTGATCAGTTCCTTCCAAGTGGTTTCCCGGCCCAGTTGTGTCAGCAGCGCTTCAAGGTTTTCACCCGACGTCAGGTCGGCGTGGAAATGTGCCGCGCCGGTTTCGTCGCGGATGGCGAGTCGGTGGTCGTCGTGACTCGACATGGCTTCGAAGAGCGGGCAACTTGACCAAGCCGATTCCGTGATGCGATTGCGCACCATGAACCCGGGCAACGCCCGATCGGGATAAAGGAGGTAGGTTTTCAGATCGGCGCGATAAAGGTCGCTGGCGCGCAGGGCTTGCAGCATGTCGACCACTTCGGCGGGAGCCAGGAGTCCGGAGCTGAGCGCCGCGACTTGCCCTTCGAGCATGAGGGGAAGGCGGGTCACTTCCAGTTGGGCTGGCGCCTCCCAGAAGGCCAATTGGTTATAGGAGTGGAAGAGTTTGTCGGGACGCCGGTTGGCGCGGAGACTGTGATCGACGTATTCCAAGGTGAGATCGAACAGATTCACCAAGGTAGTAGGATCGACTTCGACCGGGGACCCCAGTCCTTTGGCGTAGATCTGCGATCGATAATCGGCGCCGGCAGAGGCGAGGGCATCGACCAATACCCGGCGCGCCGTGGACTCGATACTTGGATGATCGAGAAGCGGGCGGTGTTGGGTTAGAATCGTGGCGACGGCCTGGAGCAGCTCGACAACTGCGCTCGAGATCGGGAGCGGAGCGTCGTCGAGTGAAGGCCAGAGCTGGGTCCGCACAAAGGCAATCATGCGGCGCAAGTAGTTGAGCGTAACCACGGACACGCCGTAGCCGACGAGCGCGTTGTTGGCATCGTTCCATTCCGGGCGCTGGGTATTCATCCAAATACCGCCCCCGGGGATGAGGTTCGTCATTCGCACGAGGACTTGCACGAGTAGTTTTTCGGCGAGGCTGGCGTGTTGCACCTTGCCGTCCGCGTCGGGCAAAAGTTTGCCATCCGAACCGATCGCCGCAACGCGCGCAGCGATGGCGCGATTGTGTTCGTGATCGAAGGTGATGGTGCTGCGAGGATCGCGTCGC
>CAXBOL010000270.1:0-6585 GCA_963977295.1 uncultured Opitutaceae bacterium | reverse complement strand
ATTGATGGTTGGCGCCGCACCCTTGGGCTAAATTTCCGCCTCGAAGTCGACGGAGGGATCGACCTCACCACCGGACCCGTTTGTCGGGCGGCGGGCGCAGATACCTTCGTCGCCGGCACCGCGTTTTTTAAAGCCGCCGATCAAGCTGCGTTTGCCCACGCCGCAAAAAATTGGTGACTGGTCAAATGGGTGAACCGGAACTGGCTCCGGTTTACATCTGCCTGGGACGGTGGTTACACCGTTCCAGGCGATGGCCTGGAGATTCGACGTTCCGGTTAACTTCACCGCAGTTGGCTTTGGTGAAGTTAGCCGTAGGACTCAGGACATCAGTCAGATGCAGACCACTTAAAGATACTGGTGCTGAGCGCGGGGATGGTGAGCGATAGACTCTGAGACATCCCATCGGTTTCCACATCGACGGTATGCACCTCGCCATTATTGCCGAGCCCGGTGCCGCCATAGTATTCGCTATTGCTGTTGAGCACTTCGACCCACCTGCCCCGACGGGGCACTCCGATGCGGTAGTTTTTCTTGGCCGACGGCGTAAAGTGCCCCACGACCAAAAACAGCGTATTCTCAGTCTTATCCTGCCGAAGATAAGAAATCACACTCCCCTCGGTATCATGCGCCGCCACCCAGCGGAAACCTGCTGGATCAAGATCGTTACAGCCCAAGACCGGTTCGTTGAGATAAAGTTTATTCAAATCCCGCACCAGAATGCGGATGCCTTCGTGGTCGAGATACTGGCAAAGATGCCACTCCAAGGACCCTGCATAAGCCCATTCGTGCGATTGCCCAAATTCACAGCCCATGAAGAGACACTTCTTGCCCGGCCAAGCCCACATGTGCGCGTAAAGCGCGCGCAAATTGGCTGCCTTTTCGGGAATGTGCCAGGCACCCATTTTATACAGCATCGAGTTTTTCCCGTGCACGACCTCATCGTGTGAAAACACCGAGACGAAGCTCTCAGACCACTGATAAAGCGCGCCAAAGGTCAGGTCATTCTGATGCCATTTTCGGTGGATCGGATCTTTTTCGAAGTAACGCAGGGTGTCGTGCATCCACCCCATGTTCCATTTGAAGTCGAAACCGATTCCGCCGTCATCCACCGGTTTACTGATCCCCGCAAAGGCGGTGGATTCTTCCGCAATCATCAAAACACCTGGGTAATAGTCGTGCACCAAACGATTCGTTTCCCGCAGAAAATCGATCGCTTCTAAATTCTCACGTCCGCCGTATTTGTTGGGAATCCATTGTCCCTCTTCACGCGAATAATCGAGATACAACATCGAAGCGACTGCATCGACCCGCAGTCCGTCAATATGATAGCGATCAAGCCACGCCAGTGCGTTGGCGACCAGGAACCCGCGCACCTCATGGCGCCCGAAATTGAAGATCAACGTGCCCCAATCCTGATGGGCCCCTTGCCGCGGATCCGCGTGCTCATAAAGGTGCGTGCCGTCGAATTCGGCCAAGGCAAAACTGTCTCGCGGAAAGTGGGCGGGCACCCAATCCATGATAATTCCGATGCCCTTCGCGTGCAGGTGATCCACAAAAAATGCAAAATCATCCGGCGTCCCAAACCGATGCGTCGGCGCATAAAACCCCGTCACCTGATACCCCCAAGATCCAGAGAACGGATGCTCGGCCAACGGCATCGTTTCGATGTGCGTAAAGCCCATTTCGAGAGCGTAATCAGCCAACATCGGCGCCAATTCCCGATAATTAAACGGCCTCCCGCCATCGGTTAACTTCCGCTTCCAAGACTCCAAGTGCACCTCGTAGATCGAAATCGGCCGATCGAGTTTGGTCGCGTCCGCCTCTCGCTGCTTAATCCATTCCCCGTCGGTCCACTGATGTTTCCGTGTGTTGAAAACGATCGAAGCGTTGCCCGGAGGCGCTTCAAAATAGGTGCCGTAAGGATCCGTCTTCACCCGCAACCCATCGCCTTGGTCCAGAATCTCGTATTTGTAGAGCTCTCCCTCGCCCAACCCGGGCACGAATAATTCCCACACGCCGGAATTCCCCAATGGGCGCATGGGAAAATAACGACCGTCCCATTGATTGAAATTTCCTACCACCGAAATTCGTTTCGCACTCGGAGCCCACACCGCAAAAGAAACTCCCGGCACTCCATCTACAGTCCGCAGATGCGCCCCGAGTTTGGTGTAGATTCGATGTTCGGTGCCCTCGTTGAAGAGATAAAGATCCTGCTCTCCGACGGTGGGTAAGAATCGATAAGGGTCGTGAAATTGACGCCTCTCGCCTGAAGCATAGTGCACCCGCAGTTGATACGGGAAAACCTCTTTGCGGCGAGGGATGAAGACTTCGAAAACTCCCTCCGGGGCCAAAAGCTCCATGGGGGTAACGGTCTCATTCGCCAATTCCACGACTTCACAACGAGTCACTCCTTTCAGGAATGCCCGCACTACCAAGCCGGCGGACCGGCCTTTCTTCGTCGGATGCATGCCGAGGACTGAGTGCGGATCGGACTCCCGCGCGTCCACGAGAGCTTTAATCTTAGCTTTGGTAATAATCACAAATATTTGGAGATTAGAAGGATCATGGTAAACGAATCCTTTCTCGTCGAGCCAGAGAACCGGAAATCAGCCAATAACCAAGATCGGTCGCCAACCGCGGCTTGCTTCCGATTCTCGCCCCAACTTTGCTCACGCTAGCATGCGTCGATATTTTTCGATAAGTCTGTTTTTTCTGTGCGGCTTCGGGTCGGCTTTTTCGCCCTCGATTTTTGCGCAATCGCGTCCCGTCCCCGCCCCCCCCGCGGCCGCGCCGTTCCTGAAGGCGGAAACGAGCGAAATTGATTTCACCACCGGCGAGTTCGTCTTTCGAGGAAATGCCAAAGCGACCGTCAACAACGTTCGCCTGTTCGCCGACGAAATGCGCTGGGATCGGAAGGCCAACACCGTCACCGCCCGCGGAAATGCGGAGATGCAACGTGGCGGCCTTCGGCTCCTTGCCGAGGAGCTGACCTATTCCATCGATAAACGAGAATTCAGTGTTAAGGACGTGAGGTTCGGACAGGCCCCTATTTACATTTCGGGCGCTCTGTTGGAAGGCAATGCCCAGCAACTCGTTTTCACGGATGCCCAAGCCAGTTTTGGTGAACCCCACCCGTGGTCTCCCACCTTTTCCGCCCAGAAATTTACCTACTTCCCTGAGCGCGATCGAATTCAAGCCGAAGGTGGTCGTCTTGGCTTGGGGCTTTGGCAACCGATTCCCTTTCCTTCAACGCCCTTGCCGACCAATATTCCTTGGGTCGACGAGATTACCTTCGCGGCAGGTTACAATAACCGCCTGGGAGCCAATCTCTTAATCGGCGCCAAAGCCCCCATCACTTCTGATCTTCGCCTGGGAGCCGACGTGGGGTTGTTTTCTAATAGAGGCATCCTGGCAGGCCCGACCACTGCCTATAACTTTGCAGGAGATCTGGGCCTTGCCTCCGGAAAACTTACGACCGGCTACATTCACGACTCCGGGCAGCGACTCACCGATATTTTAGGCCGTCCCATCAGCGCCGATCGCGGCCTGATCGAGTGGGTCCACCGTCAGCAAATCGCCGATAATCTCACCTTCAACGCCGAGCTCAACTACTGGAGTGATTCCGAAGTAATCCGCGACTTCAAGGCCCGTAATTTTTTTCCGGTTCAGGTGCCGGACTCGTTCGCCGAATTGACTTACACGGGTGTTAATACCGTCTCGGGACTTTTCTTCCGGGCGCAGCCCAATCGCTACCACGACGTTCGCCAGCGGTTGCCCGAAGTGACGTTCGACCTACTCCCCACCCCCTTCGGCGACGGGTTTGTGCACCAAGTCCAATCCTCGATCGCGGTCTTACGCGACGATCCTCCCGGTGGCGGAGTAGAACTCCGATCGGAGCGGGCCGACGTTTATTATGCGTTGTCCCGGCCTTGGCATCCGGAATCTTGGCTCGCGATCAATCCCGTCGCGGGAGTGCGGGCGACTCACTACAACCGCACCCTCGGCGATCAAGGGAACTACACCCGATTCCTTGCCGAGCTCGGTTTCGACGCCGAACTGCAAACCAGCGCCACGTTTGATTACCAAAATGAGCGATGGGGGATCGACGGACTGCGCCATCTGATCACCCCCCGGCTATCCTATCGCTACATTCCCGAGACCGACAAAGGACTACGCTATATTCCGCAAATTGATCGCCGCGTCTTCGCGACCTACCTCGAACCCCTTGCTCTCGGCTCTCGTCGACAGATCGATCAACTGACGGCAACTAATACGGTGCGATTCGAGTTGGAGCAAACGCTGCAAACGAGGGATGCCACTTACGGCTCAAGAAACCTCGTTGCCCTGAACATGGCCCTGGATTCACGTATTGATACCGCGCCCGGCGAGCGCACGCTCTCGGCCCTGCACTCCGAGTTACACCTCACCCCCGCCCCATTTCTCGATTTGGCCCTCTACCATCGCGCAACCCCGGGAACCTGGCATATGGAAGAGCTCAATACCGCGATTACGTTGCGGAGCGCTGATCGCTGGAGCGTGCAATTCGCCAATCACTATCTGGCCGGTGATATTCAGGAGTTCATCGGCGGGGTCGCCTATCGCCTCAATGAAGTTTATGAGGGCTACCTCCAGATTCATTTCGATTCGAGACGGGACCGGTTTGTGGAACAAACCTTTGGCGTGCGTCAGACTATAGCGAACCGGTGGGTGGTGGGTTACGAAATGTCATTCTACGAGGGCCCCCGCCGGGAAAGCAATTTCGGCTTTAATCTGGTGCTCGAGGCGGTCCGATTCTGAATGCCGTGAACCGGATCGAAAATCAGAAACGGCTCTTCGTTGAGCTGGTGCGGGAGCTCCGGCCCCTTTGGCACCGGCAGACCAATTCCCCACAGGTTTTGGGGCAGTGGCTTGCCCGCCATCGCGCAGGAAGTCGGGATCGTAAACTCTATCGCGAACTCGCCTACACGGCGTGGCGCACGATTCCGCGGATTGATGACCTGTCGGACGATGAAGTGATCGTTCATGTGGCCAACCGAGCCGAATACACCAAGGCAACCGCCGGGTTCCTTGACGCCTATCGATCCTCGGACCGGCCCGCAGAGGACGACCCCGCGGAACTTCTGCCGGCGTGGATCGTCGACGAGTGCCCGGAATTGCTCACACCACGGCATGCCAATCTTATGCTGCAGCGCGCCCCCCTTTGGATCCGTCTGCAGACGACTTCCCCTCAAGCCGTTGCGACCGAGTTTGCTGACCTCGGCATTTCATTCGAACGTTCATCTCGCCTTCCTTCCGCATGGAGAGTCGAAACCGACTCGCCGCTACAATCAATGGAGGCTTTCCGGGAGGGATTGTTTGAGATTCAGGACATCGGGTCACAGTCTCTCTTGAACGCGCTGCCTGAGCCTCCCGTCGGCTCTTGGCTTGATGCGTGCGCCGGGGCCGGTGGCAAGACGCTTCAACTCGCAGACCTACTGGGAGTCAACGGGCGAGTGACCGCGCACGATATCCGAGCCACCGCGCTGCAGGAACTCTCGATCCGAGCGAAACGAGCAGGCCTCAGCAATATCTCGGTTGCCCCAAACCCTGGTGGCCAGTTCGACGGAGTCTTGGTGGATGCTCCCTGCTCAGGAACCGGCACTTGGCGCCGATCACCGCACCTCAAATGGACCACGTCGCCCGCTTCGTTGCGTGCCGCCGCCCTCAAACAACGAGAAATCATCCAACATTTCGCCCCCTTTGTGTTGCCCGGAGGACTCCTCGTTTACGCCACTTGCTCCGTTTGCCGCACCGAAAATCAAGCGGTTGCAGATGCCTTTTTAGCCAAAAACCCGGAGTTTAAGCCCTCACCACTCATCCACCCCCGCGATCAAACTGAAATCGCGAACGGACAACTGCTGCTGCTTCCGGGAGACTTCGATTCCGACGGTTTTTTCATCGCCGCATTTCGACGCCATTCCGGTTAAACCAAGTCCGTCTTTCGGAATTTTGTTGCGACACCGCAACACCCGCCAAGCCTCCGCATCACCGTGGTTCCAGACTCAGATTACCGCATCAAACTACCCGTTTTCGAGGGGCCACTCGATCTCTTGCTCTTTTTGATCCGCAAAAATGAGCTCGATATCTACGATATTCCTATCGAGTCGGTTACCGCCCAATACATCGCGGTGCTCCATTCGATGAAGGAGCTGAATCTGGAGGTGGCCGGAGACTTCTTTGTCATGGCGGCAACCCTGATGGAGATCAAAAGTCGGATGCTACTCCCCCGCGGGCTGGCTGCGGTCGACGCCGAGGGCAGCGAAGACGAAGGATTCGATCCACGTTGGGAACTGGTGCATCAATTGCTGCAGTATAAGAAATTTAAGGAAGCAGCCCTGGAGTTGGACCGCCTCGTAGAGTTCCAACAAGGCATGATGGCCCGCCATGTGTCTCGACTTACCGTCCCCCAAAATGATCGTCCCCTCCAGCCGGTCGATCGCATCGAACTGTGGAATGCGTTCAACATGGTGTTACGCCGACTTTCCGAAAAATTAATCATCGGTGAGATTCAGGACGAACATGTGACGGTAGCCGACCAAATGGAAT